>CAYXXW010000073.1:0-9361 GCA_964469115.1 uncultured Melioribacteraceae bacterium | reverse complement strand
TCTATGAATATAATTAATCTTCAAAATATATCATTCGAATATTTGCAGAATGGCAATAATAATTTTCAAATTGAAAATTTGAGCTTATCCATAAATAAAAGTGATTTCATATCAATTCTTGGCCCAAATGGTTCGGGTAAATCAACTTTGGTGAAAATTATTGCAAATATTATTAAACCTCAGAAAGGTAAAAGAGCTTTATACAATAAAAATTTCTCTGCAATAGGTAGAAGAGAATTCGCCAAAGAAATTGCTTTTGTACCGCAGAATATGTCTGTTAATTTCCCTTATTCCGTTTATGAAATCGTAATGATGGGTAGATCTCCTCACTTGAATTTTTTCGGAATAGAAAAGAAAAAGGATCATGAATTAGTTAGTAGAACTTTAAAACAATTAGAAATATTTCATCTTAAAGATAAGGGGATTAACGAAGTCTCTGGAGGGGAAGCTCAAAGAGCACTAATTGCGCGCTCATTTGTTCAGAGACCTAAAATATTATTACTAGATGAACCCAATGCTCACTTAGATGTTAAACATCAATTGAGTATCTTTAAACTTTTATTTAAAATGAATGAGGAAGAAGGATTGACGGTTATTAATATTTCCCATGATTTGAATTTAGCTCAACAGTTCAGCAGCAGAATTATTTTAATGAAAGCAGGAAAAATTTTATTCGATGATATACCTTCAATTATCCTAAATGAGAATAATATTAAAACAGTTTTCGATGTTAATTCTAAAATTATTCGTAATGAAACGGGCGATAATTCATTCATAAATGTTGTCCCTTAGAATAATGATAAACAGTAATAAAAATATACTTGCATTAGGATTTATTGGTGTAATAAATCTTTTAGTACTTTACTATTTGAAGTACTCTTCTAATCAATTGCCCCTAAGCAGCATAGATATTACCAAAATCGGAAATTTTCTGAATTTACTTTTTACTTTGCTATTATTAATTGGGTGCGGGTTTTTGTTTAAAAAATCAAGTAGAGATCCCTCCACCCATATAAGAATAATGCTACTACTGTCAATTATTTATTTTATCCCTCTAATTATTTTAGTAATTATTCAATTTGTGAATGTAGAGTATAATAATAGTTACCTGTTAGGATATCCCTTTAAAAAAATTATTCCAATTTTCTTTTTTATAGTAAATCAAACTATCTTTTTATTTGTTCTATTCAGTGTTTGGTTACTTTATTTTGGATATAACTTATTGACATATATTTATTCTTTTTTTGCAGTATTATCTACAATTTTAGTATTAGTGTTATTCTCATTTGTTTACACATTTTTTACAGATGAATACGATTCGGAAGAGGATAAAAGTAAATTTGACTATGGAATTATAATGGGTGCCGCTGTGTGGAGTGGAAATCGACCTAGCCCCATATTTGCAAAAAGAATAGATAAGGGCGCAGAACTTATTTTAGGTAATCAGATTAAATTTATTCAGCTCACAGGCGGTAATGCCCCTGGAGAAGTGAGCGAAGCACGCGCAGCTTACGATTACTTAAAATTGAATTATAACATCAAATCTGATAAAATTCTTATTGAGGAAGCAACTTCAACAACTAATGAACAGATTAAATACATAAAAAATAAATTTTCACATTCAATCGAAGGTAAAAGTTTCCTGTTCATTTCTGATCAGTTTCACTTGAAGAGAATAACTGAGATGGCAGATTTTTATAATTTAAATGCTAAATCAATTTCCTCTGAATACAAATTAAATTATCAAAAATCGCTATATTATAGGTTTAGAGATTGTATTGGGTTAATATTTTTTTGGTTTTTTGCAATTTGAGAAATTATTAACCTATATTGAACATTATAATGCAAATATGATCCTTGGGATTGTCACATATTTTACTAAGATAAAAATTTATTTTTTGGAGTAGCCTTATGGAAAAATTTGAACTTATGGAACAATTTGGTCATGAGCAAATAGTATTCTGTTCCAATAAAGAATCGGGATTAAAAGCAATAATTGCTATTCACGATACAACTTTGGGCCCTGCCATTGGTGGGACAAGAATGCTGAACTATACAACGGTTAATGATGCACTTGAAGATGTTTTAAGGTTATCACGTGGAATGACTTACAAATCATCAATTGCCGGTTTAAACTTTGGCGGGGGTAATGCAGTAATTATTGGTGATTCTGAGACTCAGAAAAATGAACTGTTATTTAGAACATTTGGAAAATTTATTGAAGGACTTTCTGGCAGATATATAACTGCTGAAGATGTTGGGACCACTGTGAAAGATATGGAATATGTTAAAATGGAAACAAAATTTGTTACCGGTATTTCAAAAGCTCTTGGAGGTTCCGGAGATCCTGCGCCGGTTACTGCTTACGGTGTTTACGTAGGAATGAAAGCTTGTGCTAAAGCCAAGTGGGGCAATAACTCGCTTGATAAGAAAAAAATTGTTGTTCAAGGTGCGGGTCAAGTTGCACAATATCTCTGTGAACATCTTTATAATGAAGGGGCAGATATCTACATAAGCGATCTTGTTAAATCCAAATTAGAAAAAATTACAAATTCTATAAAAGCGACTGTAGTTGATCCGAAAGAAGTTTATACGATTGAAGGTGATATTTTCTCGCCATGTGCTTTGGGGGCAATATTAAACGATGAAACAATTCCCAAAATGAAATATGAAATAATTGCCGGTTGTGCAAATAATCAGTTGCAAAATGAGAACAAACACGGTAAGATGCTTCTAGAAAAAAATATACTTTATGCACCAGACTATGTTATAAATGCCGGCGGTTTGATGAATGTTTCAAATGAACGTGAAGGTTATAGACAAGATAGAGCACTGAAAAATGCTGATGGTATTTACGATATTCTGACCAATGTAATTAAAATTTCCAAACAGCAAAAAATTCCAACGCATCAAGCATCAAATAAAATAGCAGAAGAAAGATTAAAACGAATTGGCAGAATAAGAAAAATTTATTCCGGTTCATAGTGAGTTAAGTTAAATAATTAGATGAAATCGAAAAGAAGAAAATTAAGAGAAAAAATTTTACAAATTCTTTATGCATTCGAAATGCAGGGAAGCGGATTAAGCGATATTGTTGATGAACAGCTTAAAGATATTACTGATGATGAGGACAAAGAGTTTTGTACCGGTATTATCAATTATGTTTTAGCTGAAAGAGACGTAATTGAAAAATATATAGAAAGAAAATTAGTTAACTGGGAAGTAGGAAGAATTGCTGTTATTGATAAGATACTTCTGAGAATAGCTATTGGTGAACTTTTATATGCTGTTGATGTTCCCCCAAAAGTAAGCATTAACGAAACAATTGAAATTGCAAAGGAATACAGTACGGCTAAAAGCGGAAAATTTATTAACGGCATTTTAGATGCTGTTCTGATTGATCTCAAGAAAGAAGGAAAAATTAAAAAGGTCGGTAGAGGACTTATTGAAAACTCCCTCCCAAAACAATCCATCTGAAAATAGCAATACAGGTAAGTCTAAAATATTTATTTGGACACTTTATGATTTTGCCAACACATCCTATTCGATCGTCGTTGTAACTTTTATCTTTGCTGTTTACTTTAAAAAAGTAATTGCTCAATCTGAACCGATTGGTGATTTGTTTTGGAGTTTGGGAATTAGCATTTCAATGTTGATTACTGCAATTATTGCTCCCGTGTTAGGTGCCATTTCGGATTATTCAGCAGGTAAGAAAAGGTTTCTTTTACTTTTTACTTTAATGTGCATAATTTCAACCGGGATGCTGTATTTTACAGGCAGCGGCGATATTTATTTGGCTCTCTTCTTATTCATCTTGGCGAACATTGGATTTGAAGCCGGATTGGTTTTCTACGATTCATTTTTACCAGAGATAACAAGCGTTAAAAATTATGGAAGAGTTAGCGGTTATGGATTTGCAATGGGTTACATTGGCTCGCTCGCAGTATTAGCATTATCATTACCGTTTATTGAAAATGAAATGATAAAAGAAACATTCCCTCTTGCTGCTGCATTTTTTCTAGTCTTTAGTTTACCACTCTTTTTATTCCTTAAAGATACACGCAAAGATGTTAAAGCACCGGTCTCTTACATTAAAATTGGCGTTGATAGAGTTCGCTCAACAATTACTCATTTAAAAGAGTATAAAAACTTGGCGTTATTTCTTTTAGCATTTTTCTTTTACATCGAAGGTGTAAATACAGTAATATTTTTTGCCGGCAACTATGCATCAACTACCCTCAACTTCAGCATGGAAGAACTAATTCTATTTTTTATAATTGTTCAGACTACAGCTATACTCGGCTCGGTAACTTTTGGTATAATATCAGATTCAATAGGTCAAAAAAAAGCTATCTCAATTTCTTTATTCATTTGGATGTTTACAGTTGTTATAGCTTATTTTACCAGCAGCAGTGATAATTTCCTTATTCAATATTTTGCAGAAATTACAAAATGGGAGCCAAAAGAAATAATAATCAAGAGCTTTTATTTTGTTGGTCTGCTAGCCGGCAGTGTAATGGGAGCTACACAATCTACAAGTCGAAGTTTAATGTCAAAATTGACACCCGACGAAAAGAAAACAGAATTTTTTGGATTTTATTCACTCTTCGGTAAAAGCTCTGCAATTGTTGGTCCGCTGGTATTTGGCTTAGTAAGTTATCTCTCCAATAGTCAAAGATTTGCAATACTTTCTGTGGGAGGTTTTTTTATTGTTGGATTATTTATTCTACAATTTGTTGATGACGAACAAAAAGGACTTAGCTAGTCCTTGCTGAATAGATTTTCTTAATTAGAATGCTAACCGTTAAAATAGAGATGAAAAATAAAAAAAATCCAATTACCAGTGCTGGAATTCCAGTTAAGTATTCCAGTATTTGGGTATCTGTTTCTCTTAAAGTTGTAGTTAGTAAATCTTGCTTAATATCGGCGACAATATAGAAGCAGCTTGTTAATCCAATAAACAAGAAAAAGATTTTCACGATTTTTTCATTTGCGTATCTTGGTAAAAAATAGAAAACTAATGCAATTACTATACTTAAAAAGATTTGAACTCCACCTTGAACAAGATTAACCGCAATGAGAAAAATTAAAACTGCCAGAATTGTTGTTATCCACTTACTGAGATTCTTACTGTTTGCAGAAATAAAAATTAATGAGCCTAGAATTAAGCTGCCTATATAGCCGGACATTGCAATTAAAATTTGATTTCCACCTTTTGTAATTGTTTTCCCAGCTAAATCTAAATCTAAAATAATCTTTTCGACTGAACCGCCTGAAACTATTGCTGCAATTGCATGACTGACTTCGTGCAAGAGTACCACAAAAATTTTAATTGGGTAAATAATTGGTGAATCCCAGAGTACTAAACTAAATATTGCAATTCCTAAAATGATAAATATATCAATACTCTTTTTTTCGGACTTCCTTTTTTTACTCATTAATCAATATTATTTTTTTGATTTTAAGTTTAGTAATTGTTAGTTTGCAGTCAACATAAGAAATAAACCAGCCATAATATAGAGGGGAAAGATATGGTACAATCATATAATTTCCAAACACCTCGTGATCTTTATGATAAACTCTGCCGAGATTCCGAAAAACTTGATTTAGTAATAGACGGAGATCACCTCTTCAATTTTATTTCAACTGCTCATCATTTAAAGGATTGGATAAAGCGCTCACCTCTCAGGACATCTACTGTGATAAAGAGGTTGTTTAAAACTTTAAATAGTGATGAAAATCTTAAAATTTGTTCTAATATTGCTACTGCTAATTCGCATTTTAAAATTCAGCCACAGAAAAAAGGATGTCAGTTAAAAATTGGAAAAACTTGCATTGATGCTGAAGATTTTAAGAATGAAATTGTAGAACTCTATGATCATTTTTTTAAAATTAAATGACATTAAATAGTTGCGAGTGTAGCTCAGTTGGTAGAGTGGCAGCTTCCAAAGCTGAATGTCGCGGGTTCGAGTCCCCTAACTCTAAAATAATATTTGCAAAAAAAGAAAAATTAGTATAGATTTATTCTTCTAAAATTTTGATTGAAGCGGGAGCTTAGCTCAGTTGGTTCAGAGCACCTGCCTTACAAGCAGGGGGTCATAGGTTCGAATCCTATAGCTCCCACAAAGATAAAGCCTTCTAAGACAATAACTTAGAAGGCTTTTTTGTTTTTAAATTGCCTATTAAAAACAATTGATAGTTTCCGCCATCTATGAAGATGATGCAAATTATAACAACAAAAATTAAGTAATCTACAAATTATTGTCTGATCATCTATTTATCTAAAGTGCCTTCTTACTTAAAGTTGATTGAATTGTATAATAATTGCTAATGTTTTTTTATTTTAGTTGTACAGAATATGAAATATATCTATTTACGGATTAGACAAATATGAAACATAAATATTTATCGGCAATTATTTTTTTTATATTTCAAATCTCCACTCCAGCTCAGGGTGATGTAAGATTCATTGTATTTGGTGACACTCAATTCGGAAATCCCCCTGAATTTGAACGGATGGTTTATGAAGCATCCTTATTAAGTCCCGATTTTGTTATTCAAGTTGGTGATCTTATTCACGGTTATACTCATGATAAACAACAATTGCGAGCTGAATGGAAAAGATACAAGGGTCAGCTAAGTTTGCTAAATTCTCCATTTTACCCTGTCCCCGGTAATCATGATGTTGTAACGGATGAAGCTGAAGAAGTTTATTCTGAAGTTTGGGGTAAAGAGAAACTTCTATATTCTTTTGATAAAGGGTCCGGACATTTCATTATTCTTAATAGTTGGTGGGGAGTTGAAGATGATAGAATTATGCCATGGCAAAGGGATTGGCTAGTTAAAGATTTATCAGATTACTCATCTCAGTTTTCAACAAAAGAACTGTCGACCAAATCAGTGTTTGTTTTTATACATAGTCCCTTGTGGAAATATCCTAAAAACCATGAAGGCAGAAAAGACTGGGAAATAGTTCATAATATTCTAAAGGAATATCCTGTAAAGCTGGTTGTTGGAGGTCACACTCATGAACATGTGCATCAACATAGTGATGGCATCGATTACTTAGTGATAAATTCGGCAGGTGTAAGAAAGGAGAACATGAGAGGTGGTAAGTTCTCTTCATTCCTTCATGTTGTTGTAAAAGATAATGGTGAAACTGATTTTGCAGCAATTAAAGCTGGCTCAATTTATCCTCTCGATACTGTTGATTCACTTGATAGAGTTGAAGCAAATAAATATAACATTGAAGAGAAAACAATACTTATAGATGAGTGGAATGAAGGCGAAGAGCTTAATAAAACAGTTGAAGTGGTCATAGAAAATAAATTGAATGAAAAAAGATATTACAGGTTAGATTGGTATATTCTTAACAATGCAGAAATTAGAATTGAGCCGGAAAGTAAATGGTTAACAGTTCCAGCTGAATCAAACATTAAAGAATCATTTTTATTTACATCAAATAGCACTCCTTCGTTAAATCTAATGCCGCATTTAGAAGTCTCCACAAGTGCAGAATATAGAACGGGAGTGCTTTCAAGAAAATTGGAAGCAAAATATAG
This sequence comes from uncultured Melioribacteraceae bacterium, assembly GCA_964469115.1. GTDB lineage: Bacteria > Bacteroidota > Ignavibacteria > Ignavibacteriales > Melioribacteraceae. The sequence goes on along the minus strand of CAYXXW010000073.1, from coordinate 1,799 downwards.
AAACAATCAGATAAATATTGAAGGTTACGAGCCGGCAATTAAATTAGATGATACTTTTATATATAGTGGTAGATATAGCTTATACGTGCCTCCAAAAGTAAATGTTAAAAAACTAACTGGCGCGATAAAAATTGATGGAGAATTTATTGAGGAAGATTGGAAGGATGCTGACTCAATTGTTTTTAGTAATGGTAATGAAATTAATACTAAACTTAAAATTTTATATGATAATGAATTCCTATACCTTGCAGCCAGGATGGATGAACCATTAACAAATACTCTAAAATCGACAGCCGAAGGCGATATACCTCTTACCTGGAATGATGATGATATTGAATTATTTTTTGACACAGAAAAATCTCAGAAAGATTACATCAGGTTATTTCAAAATTCGGCTGGAACAAGATTCAATTCACTTCAAAGATGGGTAGAGGACAAGTATTTTAAGAGCAAATATAAAAGTAAGATTATCATTTACAAAGAATTTTGGACTATTGAGTTTGAAATTCCATGGAGTGATATTGATTTGGAAACTGGACCAAAAGTCGGGGATGAATGGGCCTTCAATATTGGCAGGCATCGCCAGCAAGCCATGGTAAAGCAGTCAAAATGGGCTGGTGGTCTTTACAATCCAAGGGAATATGGCATAATGAAATTTGAGTGAGTAATTCTATTTTAACTCTACTTGCAAGTTCCTCATTATATTTGTTAAATTATTTTTTGATTAGATGAGTCATTAATTTGAAATTGAACAACAATCCGTTAAGATGAAAAAGAAATTACCCGAAAAACTTGCAAGTGAGTATGCTAGTATTATCCTTGAGAGTGTTGCAGATGGTGTCTTCACAGTAAATGAAGATATGGTAATAACCTATTTTAATAATGCTGCAGAAAAAATTACCGGAATGAAATCTGAAGAGGCAGTTGGTAAGTATTGTTTCGACGTATTAAAATCTAATATTTGTGAATCTGAATGTCCAATAAGATTTTCACTTGAAACCGGAAAAGATGTTATTGATAAACGTAAGAACATTATAAATCAGCAGGGGAAAAAGATACCAGTAGCATTAAGTACTTCAATATTGATTGATGAAAATGATAATATGATTGGAGGGGTTGAAACATTCAGAGATCTTTCAAAGATTGAAGCACTAGAAAAAGAAATTGAAGACAAATATACTTTCGAAGACATCATTTCAAAAAATCATAAGATATCACAGATTTTTAATATACTTCCAAATATTGCTGAATCCAATAGCAGTGTTTTAATTCAGGGAGAAAGTGGAACGGGCAAGGAGTTATTTGCAAGAGCCATACATTCATTAAGCTCAAGAATGGACAAACCTTTTATTGCAGTAAACATTGCTGCTTTACCTGAATCATTATTGGAATCCGAATTATTTGGTTATGTTAAGGGCGCCTTTACAGATGCCGTAAAAAATAAACCTGGAAGATTTTCATTGGCAGAGGGCGGTACTATTTTCCTAGACGAAATTGACAGCATGCCAAAATCAATTCAAGTGAAATTATTGCGTGTTCTTCAGGAAAAGGAGTTTGAACCGCTTGGAGCAATTAAACCAATAAAAACTGATTGCAGAGTAATTTCTGCGACCAAACATGATTTGCTTGATTTGGTGAACCAGAATAAATTTAGAGACGATCTTTTTTATAGACTAGATGTTGTAAAGATTGAACTGCCCCCATTAAGGGAAAGGCGGGATGATATCCCACTTCTTACTAAACATTTTATTGATAAATTCAATCATAGAATGCATAAAGATATAGCTGGTGTTTCCGAA
>CAYXXW010000072.1:0-10797 GCA_964469115.1 uncultured Melioribacteraceae bacterium | reverse complement strand
CTCGAACTCGCAACCAACAGCTTGGAAGGCTGTGACTCTACCAATTGAGTTACCCCCGCTTATATTATATTTGGGGAAAAGTGGGCGGCGAGGGACTCGAACCCCCAAAGGCGTTCGCCAACGGATTTACAGTCCGCCCCGGCTCTCCAACTCCGGCGTCCGCCCAAATTCAACATTTCATTTCTTTCAAGTCTATAAAAATATGATACATTTAATTAAAAAGCAAGAATTCTGCCAAAAGAAAAATAATTTTCTTAAATCATAATTTAGTGGAGGAAGTTATTAAATGGATAATTTTAAAATATAACCCCTAATAACATCTGTTGAGAATAAATAATTTCAGAATCAATTTGATTTAAATACCTAACATCCAATCTAAAGATTGATGAAATAGGAAAGCCAATTAACAATTTAAATGAATCATTTGGAAGTTCATCAATACTTCTAAATTCAAGTGGCAATTCTTCAAAAGTTTGATATTGATTTTGAATTGTCGGACCAGTTTTCTGAGTGATTGGATCTATTAAATTGTAACCAACTTCTGTAAAAAGGTAAATCAAAATTTATTCTATGCATAAGATATTGCAAGTCTATTTTCTTTGACCAGAATTAATGATTCCACAATTCCCTATCTAAACTTCTATATTGAATTGCTTCACTAACATGATTTGGTAAAATATTTTCAGAGTTTTCTAAATCGGCAATTGTTCTGCTAACTTTTAGAATTCTGTCATAAGCTCTTGCTGATAAACCTAGTTTTGTCATTGCCATTTTTAGCAGATTTGCTCCAGCTTCATCAAGCTTGCAATACTCTCTAACTTCTTTTGAACCCATATCGGCATTATTGAAAATAAAGTTATTTTTTTCAAACCTTTTGGTTTGCTTTTTTCTTGCTTCAATAACTCTTTTTCTTATTTCTGCTGACTTTTCGCTGTTGCTTTGGGAAGATAGATCTTTATACTTTACTGCCGGAACTTCAATTTGAATATCAATTCTATCTAATAAAGGTCCTGAAATTTTTGACATATATTTTTGAATCATTCCCGTGTTGCAAGTGCATTCTTTATTTGGGTCTGTGAAAAATCCGCAAGGACATGGATTCATTGCACTTGCGAGCATAACATTTGCAGGAAACTCCAATGACAATTTAGAGCGGCTGATTGTAACTCTTGAATCTTCCAATGGTTGTCTCAAAACTTCAAGTACATTTTTTTTGAATTCGGGCAGCTCATCTAGAAATAATACTCCGTGATGAGCATAAGATACTTCACCCGGCTTTGGAAAAGATCCGCCCCCAATTAATGCGGCATCACTAACAGTGTGGTGAGGACTTCTGAAAGGTCGTTCGGTCACTAACGCTTTATCCTTTGGCAATATTCCGGAAATTGAATGAATTTTTGTAGTCTCCAGTGCTTCGTCAAAAGTCATTGGCGGTAAAATTGATGGAAGACGCTTTGCAAGCATTGTTTTGCCGGAACCTGGAGGTCCGATCATTAATATATTGTGCCCGCCGGCTGCAGCAATTTCTAAAGCTCTTTTAACATTTTCCTGACCCTTAACATCAGAAAAATCCAAATGATAAGAATTGATCTCTGAAAATATTTCATTTAAGTCGGAAGTCTCAGGTGTAAATTCACTTTCCGAATTTAAAAATGCAACAACCTCCTTAAGATTATTAAATCCATAAACGTTAATTCCCTCAACAATTGATGCTTCTTTTACGGAATCAAACGGGAGTATTAAATTTGCAAATCCCCTCTTTTTTGCTTCAACGGCAACTGAGAGTCCGCCTTTAATTCTTCTTAGATTACCATCAAGTGCTAGCTCGCCGAGTATGATTGTATTTTCTAATTTGTCATTTTCAATTTTCCCATTTGCAGCAATAAGACCAATTGCAATTGGCAGATCAAAAGAACTACCCTCTTTTTTAATATCAGCCGGAGCAAGGTTTACTGTAATCTTCTTTAAAGGAAATTCGAATCCGCTGTTTTTAATTGCCGGTGTTACTCTTTCCCTGCTTTCTTTTACTGCACTATCAGGTAGACCGACAATGGTAAAAGATGGGATTTGTTTTTCGCAATGGGTTTCAACTTCAATAATATAGGCATCAATGCCGTATGTGGCACTGGAATAGATTTTTGAAAGCATCATTTTATTCGGATATTTGAAAATTAAAGTTAATACTTTAAATAATATTTTTCAGTACTATTTCATCCAATGATTATTTTTAAGAACATTAACTATTAAGCACATTAACTATAAATAGCCATTGAAGAATATTTTTAATAACCGATTGAACTTATTATTTTGCTTTCAGATTTAAAAGAAATACCTTGCTGTGAAGAAGTAGAAATCATTATTGATTCAATGACCGGTTTAATAACACGTTTTTCGGCAACCCACTGAACAATAAATTTTGCCGCAGTTCCTCCGGTTTTATCAGATTCTTCAATAACAAACTGTTTTGTTTGTAAAGGTTTTAAAATCAATTTTTCATCTATGAATTTGCGAATTAATTTACCGTTAGTATTATAATAATTAATTTTAAGAATTGTGATTGGATTATACAGATCTGAATTATGAATACTTAAAGTTGAAGCAAGTTCCAATGTTCTGTCTTTTTGGTGATAAATACTTGAATAAACCGGTATAAATAAAATTTCACCAAATTGACTCTCAAATTCAGTACTTAACCAGGAATACTCTTCTGAATGATTTATCGCATTATGATCAATATCATTTTCTTCTTCGTTGGTAGAACCATCATTTTGACAGCCAACAAATGCAACCATGAGTACTAAAAAATAGAATTTTTTCATTTTTTATTCAAAATTTTTGGATTATCCTTTAAAACTTAAAGAAAATTATACATTTGATTTATATAAAAATCAGCTATCTTAAAATAAGAACACCAAATGCACACATTACTATTATAAGTGCATTACGCATGTCAAATGGTTTGAATTCACGTCTCAATTTTTCTACTCATAATCATGTAGCCATTTATAAAAAAAAATGACTATTAATGCTAATACTAGAAGTTTGTTAAATAGGTGCATTAATTGTTTTTGAAATGATAATTTATTTAGCCAATATCATTTTCTTCACAATTTGGTTTCGGGGTGAGACTACTTCGTAGAAGTAAATTCTTCAATGTATGATGAATTCATTAATTCTAATTTTAGCATATTCTAAATTCATCATATACGTTTATTTTAATTAAGATCAATTTATTCATCGCCAATATATGCTCTGAATTCACTCCCATATTCAGCATGAAATCCGGCTTTAAGCCTTATTTCATTATTTGAATTAAAGCTGGATTTTTTTAATGTTGGAATTTTAAAATTATAAGGCTCTCCTGCAACAATTTTTATTTCTGCAAAATAGTCTTCAATTCGGTTATTTGTTACAACATAATTTTCAAATGTCATAGTTGAATGATCATAATTCTCAGATATTGTAGAAGGATACGCAAAGCCAATCAATTTGCTATTAATCAAAAAGTTATCTTTGTATAAATCTCTAACTTGCTGCCAATAAATATTTAAATATCCGTGCTTAGTAGCTGCATCACAAAAATTCTCAAAGTTATTATCATCAACTTCGGTCTCATGAGGTTCATGTTGATAAAGAAAAACACCATCTAGTTGAAGATTCTCTGCTTTGCCTAATAAATCATCATATTCAGATAAATCTTTATGTGCCCCAATCCAAGAAAGTGAGAATTTATTTCCAAAGAGATTATTCATGTCTGTCCAGTCTTCTCTCTGGTCAGAATTTTCGGGCCAGGAAATCCAAAAACCCAAAAATTCCCACCAGTGCTTATAGCTTGAAAACATAACTTTATCAGCAATGGTGTGAACATAATCTTTTAAGAAGTCATCACGTTTGTATCCACTAATTAAAACTTTAGTATTTGGGTATTTGTTTATTAGCCAATCTGTTATATTGTTCCATACAGTTAAATTCTCATTAAGGTCTGCGGGCTCATTAATATAGTAAGCCCAAGTTTCAGGAATACTCTCTACATCCTCTAAATAAGTATTCTGCAAAATATGTCTAACAATTTTTGAAGAATCAAATCCTGCTTCAATCAACATATTATAATGTTCTAAACCACGTTTTTGTTGAAGTAGTATATCATAAAATCCCCATTTATATTTCAGCTCTTTCAGTTTAGATATATCTGAATATCTGGAATCATGTGGCCAAATCCCCATTATTTTATTTTCTACTGTCTTATAATGCTTTGTCCATTTCAGCTCAGCATAATTTTGCCCTGTTAGAACAGAAGCAAAATAAAAAAAGTAAAAACAAATAATTGATAATTTCTTCATTTATAACTACTTACAATTTTTGTTAATTCTTCCAACTTTGAAGTGAGATTTTTAATATTCTTATCCTGTTTAATAATGTACAAAGTAAGCTCCTCAATTTTTTGAAGCAATTTAATTTGAATATCAGCAATATTAATTCCATTTTTGTTTATCTCTGAAGCAGAAGGGATACCCTCAAGATGATGATTTTTAAGGATAAAATTTTCTAAATCGTCTAAATCCGATAATTTATAATCATCATCAAATACGTAATCAGGCCAATCTGCTTGTAGTTTAACTATTACTTCTTCAGATATAATGCTTCCAGCTACTGCTAACCTATGTTCATTCGGCAAAACTCCCAAACCTACATTTCCATTTGATTTTATATAGAGACTATTATTGGGAGCCCCAAATTCTATTTTAAGTGGGGATAAATAATTTGTACCATTTAAATGATTTACAACTGTAAAAGTATTTGTACTAGAGTTTAGTATATTCCAAATTTTTCCATTAGTTAAATCTTCAAAAATAATTTGCGAACTTGAATAATTACTATCACTTGTAGTTCCACGTAAATTTAAGACACTTCTACCAACGTCATTATTGATTGTCAAACCTGGGAACCAATTTGTATTTCCACGGATAAGAATACTACCATTTTCAATGTGTAGTCTTTGCTCTGGGTTTACTGTTCCAATTCCAACAAAATAATTTGGTTCAGATAAAAATATTGACTCATTAACTAAATTCCATCCATTATCGTAACTTGAGTTTAAAAGTGGTTGATCATTCCAGTATATCATATTTCCTAGATTGTATAACTTGTTTGAAGGACTGATAATGGTCGACAATGAGGGTAAACTTATTGAACCTCCACTTTCCTCATCAATTATCTCAAGCAATATCTTGCCAGTACTATTTAGAATGATGATCTTTCCCTCTGAACTGTCAGTATTCTGTATTGTACTGTTCTGTCTGCTGTTTGTTGCCTGTAACTGAAACGTCTGTGTATAGATGCTAATGGTAATTAAAAAGTAAAAAAGTAAAAAATATGTAATTTTCATACTTCTCCTTATCCTAATTAAATACTTTATTATGTTAAAACAACATCACTAAATATATTCTAGTTTATTCTTTCATTTTCTCACTAAGAGAAAAAATAACATCATAAAATTAATTGTGCATTTTATTCAACAGCGAAAACAAACTTTTTCGACAATTTATTTTGTGATATTTAATATTGTTATTTTGCCAATATCATTTTCTTCACAATTTGGTTTCGGGGTGAGACTACTTCGTAGAAGTAAATTCCGGATGGCAAACTTGTTCCGTCAAATTGAAATGTATGAACTCCTTCTTCCAGAAATCCATCGTGTAATTGTGCAACTTTGTTCCCAACTAAATCATAAACATTAACTTTAAAATCTGTCGGGAATATAACTTCAACGTAAATGCTTGTAATTGGATTAAACGGATTTGGATAATTCTGCTGCAATTTAAATTCTTTTACTTCTCTATTTCCAATTTTTACTTCCACAGAATAAACTTCTGACTCATCATTATTTATTTGTCGTACCCTATAATAAGTTACTTCATTTGCTCCGAATAACTCATCAGTAAAATAATAAATCTTGAGCGGATCATCATCGGCAAGAGTTTTGTGAACTTCATTAAATTCGTTTTCACCTAATGCACGCTCAATAATAAATTCCTTGGCTACATAATATTCTTGAACATACCAAACAATCGAATTATAAGATGAACCAATATTCACATTAAGTTTAGGTGTTTTAGAAAATATGGGTGCATTAGATTTTACCAGCTCTAAGTTTTTATTGCTTATTTCAAGATTTGCCAATTTCTTTTGTAGTAGTATATCTATGGTATTATCAAAATTTGATTGATAGATTATTTTGGAACTGTCAGCTTCGTAACTTAAAAAATGCTTATTATGCTGAGCCAGATTGAAATTATTCTCAAACTCCCATATTTTTAATCTGTCAATTACAAAACTGCTATTTTCTAAATTGTTGCTAAAAATAATTCCAAGGTTCTGAATATCAAAATCATTTTCAATTTTAGCAGAATAGGCTAATTGGCTATTTACATAAACTTCACTTATTAATCCTTGAAAAGTTTTTCTTAAAAATACGCCAATGTAATTCCAGCTCTTTTTGCCCAAATAAATATCATTTCTAATAATTTCTGAATTGCTTAAGGGAAATGTGATAAAATCAAATTCATTTTTAGAAAAAGAAACTAAAGTATCGCCTGAAGAGTTATTACGAATACTGAATAATTCTTTAACATCACTATTTATGTTAAGCCAGAATTCAGTGTAAAGGTTTTTCCAATTGTTATTCTCAACAATTTTGACCTTAAGCTTAGATGATTTATTGAATTTAATACTTTTGCCGGAAGCTTTTTGCGGTTCGTATATTTGAAGTTCTTCGGCATGAATATCTGAATTGCCCAAAAACATTTTATCATTTAATATATTTTTATCTAGCCAGCTGAACGTTTCTTTTTTAATCTTAATCGGATTAGAAGTGTAACATTTAAAGAGGATTTGATAAAAATTATTTTCTTCCAATGATAGAACATCAGTATTAAGTGCAATACTGAGTCGGTTTGGTGAATTATTTATTTTCTTAAATTCAATCTCTTTGTATTCGTCACCTAATCTGATTGAGGCAGCAATGATTTCAATATTTTTAGGCTTTTGGAAATTGATTTCAATATTTTTACTTTTTTCTTCGAATTTAAATACAAGCGAAGTCTGAAAATTATTATTGACAGGTATAAATGTAGGAGGATCGAAGCGTAAAACGGTTGGTTTAGCTTGACCATAAATTAAGTGAGCGAACGCTATTTGTAATGTAAAAATTAATAAAAGTAAAATTTTTCTCATAGGCAGTGCTATTACTCCAACCCTAAATTCAATTTAGGGATTCTTTTTAATTAAATCTACTTTTTTTTGTAATTAGGAAATACTTTTATTTCATTAAATAACTACTCGTTTTTTAATATCGGTATCCGTTCTCAAGATAAATTGTAAGACAAAGTTAAATCAGCCAACTAGCTAAGCAGATTTTTGGATGACAATAAAACCGATGAAACGTTTTCACTTTCAAATAATTTTTGCGATTGAATCAGAATATCTTCTTGAGTTACTGAATCAATTTCCGCCATTGAATCTTCAACTTTTTTAATCTTATCGAAATATAAAAGTGAATGTCCCATTCTCATCATTCTGTTTGATGTGCTTTCTAAACTTAATTGCACATGCCCCTTAATAAATTCTTTCGTTCTTTTAAGCTCCCTTTTACTGATTTCTCTACTTTTTAATTTATCGAATTCTTTAATAATTATGTTACGTGCTTTGCTTAATGAGCTTAAATTTGTACTTAAATAAACTCCAAATGAAGAAATATCATAAAACGAATTCATAAAGGTATTTATTTGATAGGCTATACCGTTTTTTTCTCTGAGCGATTGAAACAGTCTTGAACTGCTTCCTTCACCTAATAAATTTGAAATTACATTGCTAATTGCTCTTTCTTTTTGATTATAGCCAAAAGTTGTTCCGCCGATAATTAAATGTGCTTGATTCATATCTTTAAAAACAAAAAGATTTTCCTTGGGTTTATCTTTAAACTTAGCTCTCTTTTTTGATTTAGTATTTTTTATTCCTGCTAAATATTTTTCCGTCAGATTAACAATCTTATCATGCTCAACCGCGCCCGAAGCTACAACACACATATTTTTAGCATTGTAGTTTTTATCGATGTAATTGGTTAAATCATTTCTTGAGAAATTTGCAACATTATTTTCAGTTCCAATAATTGGCATACTCAGAGAATTGCCTTTGAAGATGTTAGTCTCAAAACTGTCAAATATTGATTCATCCGGGGAATCTTCAATATCATGCAGTTCATCAATTACTATTCGAGATTCTTTTCTCAGTTCTTTCTCATCAAATACTGAATTCTGTACCATATCTGATAAAACTAAAAATGTTTTATCAAGATATTTGTTTAGCCCTCTGCCGTAAAAACAAGTATGTTCCTTACTCGTAAAAGCATTTAGGTAACCGCCTAATGCTTCAACCTCCTCAGAAATCTTTTTCGCCGATCTTGTTTTGGTCCCTTTGAAAAACATATGTTCGAGTAAATGGCTAATTCCATTGGTCTTTTTAACTTCATCCCGTGAGCCGACATTAAACCAAAAACCTAATGAAAAAGAATTTACATGATCTATTCTTTCGGTTACTACTCGTATTCCATTCGATAGCTTGCTAATTTTATAATTATTCAAATTTTCCTCAATAATTGCAAAAACAAAGATGCCGAAATTCATTTCCATTTATGGAAGTAAATCTCGGCATGACAAATATAATTAAAAGTCGGATTATAAAATGAAATTAGTTCTCAAATTTATCAACGTACATTTTAAAGAACTCGCTAATTCTATTATAAGCCTTTTCTAAAACATCTTCGGGAGGTAAGAAAACTAAACGCATATGATTTGTTCCTGGTATTTGTCCAAATCCGGTTCCCGGGACAACAACAACTCCGGTTTCCTTAATTAATTCAGCAACAAAATGATTATCAGAATTTTTTATTTCAAGTTTTGGAAAAGCATAAAATGCACCTTCCGGTTTAACGCAAGAAATTCCGGGAATAGCATTCATCATATCAACTGTTATGTCTCTTCTTCTGGTCAACTTCTGCATTGCAATTTCAAGATGTTCTTGATTGCCTCCTAAAGCTCCGGGTATACAATATTGCTCAGGATGATTTGCAGAAAGTCTGGAGCGTAAAATTTTATTTATAGCTTCCAAATACTTTGAAAGAACATTTTTATTTCCGCTTACAATTCCCCAACCAATTCTAAATCCGGGAACCATGTAATTTTTTGAAAGTCCACCAAAGGTAATTATTGGAACTTCACTATTTAAAGATGCAATTGATGTATGTTTGGCTCCATCCATCAACAGCTTATCGTAAATTTCATCGGCAAAAATTGCAAGATCATTCTCAAGGGCTAAATTAATTATTTGCTGAAGTGTTTCTTGATCACTGTTTGAGCCTGTTGGATTATTTGGGTTGATTAAAACTATTGCTTTTGTCTTATCATTAATTTTACTTTTTATATCCTCAATATCAGGTTGCCATCCTTTTTCTTCACTAAGGTAATAGGGATTTTCATACATCTGCAGTTTACTTTGAATGGCTGTATAAAGTGGATATCCGGGAGTTGGAGTTAAAATATTTTCTCCTTCATTTACAAGAGAGGTTAAACAGATATCAATAGCCTCACTCGCACCAGTAGTAATAAATAAATCCTGAATATTTTTAATTCCTTTTTTCTCAGCTTCCTTTTCAATTGCAGCTAGTGCTGGCTTTATTCCAGAACTCGGCGAGTAACCATTATGATTATCCCGCATTGCTTTATAAGTGTCCTCAACCATATGTCGTGGCGGTGCAAAATCATAAATGTTGGGATCACCAATATTTAAATAAAGCATTTCCTTTCCTGATTTGGCAACTTTATCGGCAATAAGTAAGACATCTCTAACCGCATACGTAATATTATTTGTTCGTTTGGCAGCAATAATCTGTTTGTTCATAATTCCCTCAAAAATTAGATTCAGTTATAATAAATTAATTTATTCAAATCTTATTAGCAATGAATATAACATAATAATTAAGTGATTTAAAAAAAGTAATCAATTAAATGTAAATAGGAGAGGAAATATGCGACTAATTTCAATAATTATTTTAGCAATTTCATTTGTAACATTTGCAGGTTGTGGAAACTCCGATGAATCATCAAATTCGTGTTATATATTTTGAACTTACTCCCCCGCATTATTTATCATCTATTGAATCGATGAACTGGATTTTTGCAATTTTTGGATTTGGGTATAAATATTTAAATAAACCAAGTAAATGGCTTAGTCAATTAGATCAAGCAGTTTATCCGGTATATATTATTCATATGATATTTCTTTATTGGGCAGTGTATTTAATTTTGCCATTAAATTTATCATTAGCAATAAACCCAGTTTTAATTATACTTTTATCATTTGTTGGATGTTATGTTACTTACGAAATAATAATAAAGTGGATTGGAATTTTAAGACCATTATTTGGACTAAAGAAAAAAACAAAATACGTTGTAGAATCAAAAACTTACAAATCATTCATGAATTAATACTCTATTTGGTATTGGGCATTCTTCGTTTTAAGCTTATTTGAAATTTCCTTTTCCCCAAAGTGTTCGGGGTATATTGTTGCTCCTCAATTAAGGGAACTTATCATAAGGACAGCTGATTTTAATTACAATACAAAATAGAAATAAGTTCTAAATTAAATATTATTAAACCCAACCCCTTATTTATTAAAAGGAAATAAGAAATTTTAAGCCTAAATAATTTTTTATAAAGAACTATTTTGGCTTATATATCACA
>CAYXXW010000071.1:0-10935 GCA_964469115.1 uncultured Melioribacteraceae bacterium | reverse complement strand
AATGAATTTTATAATTGAAATTCAGAGTTTTCACAAATCATACGGCGAAGTAAAAGCAGTAAATGGAATTTCCTTATCTATTCCAGAAGGGGAAATGTTTGGATTGGTTGGACCAGATGGAGCTGGAAAGACAACAACTATAAGGGCATTATGTGGATTGATAAAAGCTGATAGCGGAAATATTTCACTTATGAATTTTGACATTAAAAAAAATAAAAGGGAAATTCAAAATAATATTGGTTACCTCTCACAGAAATTTAGTTTGTATGAAGATTTATCAATCGATGAAAATATAGAATTTTTTGCGGAAATTCATACCATTAAGAAATATGAAACAAGAAGAAACGAACTATTGGAATTTACCCGATTAACAGAGTTTAGAAATAGACTAGCCGGAAGACTATCGGGTGGAATGAAACAAAAATTGGCATTAGCATGCAGCTTAATCCACAAACCTAAAATACTTTTTTTAGATGAGCCGACAACCGGTGTTGATCCAGTTTCACGAAGAGACTTTTGGAAGATTCTTTCTAATTTGCTTAAAGATGGAATTACAATTTTTATGACAACCCCTTATTTGGATGAAGCTGAACGATGCAACCGAGTTGCATTAATGAATAAAGGGCAAATTATTACACTGGATACTCCAGCTAAAATTAAAGAATCAATTAACAAAAAAGTGATTGAAATAGTTTGTGATGATGTGCGTGTGGCAGCTAAATTAATAAAAGATGATCTTAATCTTGATGTTCAATTATTTGGAGACAGATTAAATACTGTTGTAAGTAATGCGGAAGGGGTATATAACGAAATTGAGAAATTATTAAGTAAGAATAATATTCAAATAATCGATCACAGAATAAATATTCCTTCGTTAGAAAATGTGTTTATTCACCTTGTAAAAAGTTCAGAAATAAACTGAGATAATAAATGAAGACCATAATTTTTATAATGATAATTTTTTCACTAAATCTATTCGCGCAGACTAAAACCTATACTTTGGAAGAGAGCATAAAGTTAGGAATTGAGAATAGTAAATCTTTAAAAATATCTAATGCAAAGCTTGCAATTGCATCTGCAAAAGTAACTGAAGTAAAATCACAAAGATTTCCAAAGCTTAGTTTTAATGCTTCTTACATGCGATTAAGCGATGTGCCTCCTTTTGAAATATCTACTTCATTTTTCCCAACTCCTATAACAATTCAAGAACCAATTTTGAATAGTTATAACTTTAAGCTTTCTCTGCAGCAGCCTTTATTTACAGGCTTCAAATTATCGTCACTTCATTCAGCAGCAAATTACAATCTCGAATCGACAGAACTTGAATATTCAAAAGATCTAAATGAAGAGGTGTTTAAAATTATTTCTGCTTTCTGGAATATTCACAAAGCTCAAAATGCAAATAAACTGATTGACGAAAATCTTAAAAGTTTAGAATCGCACACAAATGATGCTAAAAGCTTTTTACACAATGATTTAATTTCCAAGAACGATTTGCTTAAAATTGAAGTTCAATATTCTTCGGTGCAACTAAAAAAAGTAGAAACAGAAAATGCATTGATAATTGCAAAAGCAATGTTTAATAAAATTATTGGGAATGATATTTCTAAAGATTTTAGAATTGCTGAGGGAAAATTAAATGATGAAGATATAAAGTTAGATTTTAATGAACTTCTAAAGCAAGCAAAGTTAACAAGGCTTGAATTAGAATCGATCTCTAATAAAATATTAGCCGGAAAAGAACAACTAAGTGCAAGCAAATCGGGATGGTATCCATCAATATTTTTGATCTCCGATTTTTATTACAGTCGACCGAACCAAAGAATTTTCCCTCAGAAAGATCAGTTTGATGATACGTGGGATGTTGGTGTAGCATTAAGCTGGGATATTTGGAATTGGGGTTATAATTCTTCACAATCTGATCAAGCTGAAAATAACCTTTTACAATTGGAAACTAGTAAATCACAATTAGAAGATGCGATTGAAATAGAGGTCTATAATTCATTCTTAAATTTGCAAGCAGCAAAAAAGAGAGTAGAGCTGAGCAGAGAATCTATTGAGCAAGCAGATGAAAATTATAGAATTACAAATGAAAAATATTTGGTTCAATTAGTTAACTCAACCGAATTATTAGATGCAGAAACCTCTTTCTACAATTCAAAAACTGAGTTGCTTAATTCGTTAGTTGATTACGAATTGACAAAAATAAAATTAGATAAAGTTGTTGGAAAGAAATTGTATTAAACTCAATAATTACTGGGATTATGTATTCAATAGAAGTAAGCGATCTTAATAAAACATTCGGCAATTTTATTGCAGTTAACGATATTTCATTCAACATAAAGGAAGGCGAAATATTCGGATTCCTAGGTGCAAATGGTGCCGGGAAATCAACAACGATAAAAATGTTATGTGGAATTCTAGAACCTACAAGTGGAGATGCATTAGTTGGTGGCTACAGCGTTAAGTCTGAACCAGATCTTGTAAAGCAGAATATCGGTTACATGTCGCAGAAATTTTCTCTTTATAATGATCTATCCGTTGAAGAAAACATAAAATTCTTTGGCGGAGTTTACGGACTGGAAGATAAAGAATTGAAAGAAAGAATGAAATGGATCTTAAAAACAGCAAACTTAACAGGACAAGAAAAACTATTAACCGGCTCACTTCCGGGTGGTATAAAACAGAGACTTGCACTTGGCACCGCAGTTGTGCACAATCCCAAAATTGTCTTTTTAGATGAACCAACTAGCGGTGTTGATCCAATTTCCAGGCGTTCTTTTTGGGATTTAATTAATGAACTTTCTGAAGGAGGAACCACAGTTTTAGTTACGACACATTATTTAGAGGAAGCTGAGTATTGCGGCAACATAATTTTGATAAACGCCGGAAAGCTAATAGCAGAAGGCAATTCAAAGGTATTGAAAACTAAATATTTGCACAATCCAATTTATGAAGTTGAATGTACAAACGTTGTAGAGGCTATGGAGATATTTGAAAAATCTAATATTGTTAATGAGACTTCAATATTCGGAAACTCAATTCACATAATAATGAGTAATGATTTTAAAAGCGTAGATCAGATTTATGATCTATTAAA
This sequence comes from uncultured Melioribacteraceae bacterium, assembly GCA_964469115.1. Taxonomy (GTDB): domain Bacteria; phylum Bacteroidota; class Ignavibacteria; order Ignavibacteriales; family Melioribacteraceae. The sequence goes on along the minus strand of CAYXXW010000071.1, from coordinate 7,835 downwards.
AATCCATTCAGCTCTTGAGATTAAAAAAGTAGAGAAAATTACGCCAACATTAGAAGATGTTTTTATTCACTTACTGGAGAAAGATAAAAAGTGAGTTTAACAAGAATTCGAGCAATAACAAAAAAGGAATTTAAACATCTATTTAGAGATTATAGAATGCTTACTATTCTACTTCTATTCCCAGCATTTTTATTGGTTGTATTTGGTTACGCAATAAATTTTGACGTAAGAAATATTAAACTTGCTGTTTATGATCAAAACAATACGCAGCTTAGTCGTGAATTTTATAATTCATTAACCTCATCAGAATATTTTAATATCACACAGTTTGTTGAGAGTGATTATGAGGTGAAAGATATTCTTGACAAAAAAATAGCTCAATGTGTTGCAGTAATTCCAAGTAATTTCTCTCAAGATTTTTTCTCAAAGCAAAATACTAAAATTCAAATTTTAACAGACGGAGTTGACGGCAATACTGCAACGATCATTCAAAATTACATGAACGCAGCAATTGCAAGTTTCAATGCTGAGAAAACCAGTAAACTCCTTGCACAGAAAGGGATTAAAGCATACGTCCCTTTTGATTTTCATCCAATTTTTTGGTTTAATAAAGACTTACTAACTACTCGTTTTCTCATACCCGGTTTAATTGCTATGATTCTTGTAATTACTGCTGTTATAAGTGTTTCCCTAACTTTGGTCAGAGAAAAAGAACGTGGTACAATTGAGCAAATAAATGTATCACCAATTAAAACAATTGAACTGCTGCTTGGTAAAACCTTTCCATATGTTGTGGTAGCATTATTTAACGCAGTTTTTATATTGGTGGTTGGTTATTTACTTTTTGATGTTGAGGTTAAGGGTAGTTATTTACTTTTAACACTTACAACCCTTATCTTTTTGCTTACATCAACAAGTATTGGAATTTTCATTTCTACAATTTCTGATTCGCAACAAATTGCATTTACGCTTGCTACTTTTGCTTCACTACTCCCTTCGGTTATACTATCTGGATTTATTTTCCCAATTGAAAGTATGCCGGTATTTATTCAGATATTAACAAACATAACTCCTGCAAAATTTTTTATAAAAATATTGCGAGCCATAATTTTACGAGGTGTCGGAATTAGTGCTATTTGGGATCAGATTATATACTTGCTAATATTTGCATTTGCACTTTTGTTTTTAGCCAATATGATTTTTACAAAGAAAGAGAATTCGGCATAAATAATGAAAACAATTCTACATATAATCAAAAAAGAGTTTTTGCAATTTAAACGCGATCCAAAAATGTTTGGGATTGTATTAATTTCACCAGTTATACAACTATTGTTTTTAGGTTATGCCGCAACTCTTGACGTTAACAACGTTCATATATTATTTATGGATCAAGATAAAACAGAAACAAGCAGAGATTTTATTGAACGTTTTGAAAGCTCGGGATTTTTTTCAATTGATTATTATGCCGAGAGTTATGATGAACTTACCGAACAAATAAATAAAGCAAATGTTCTAGTTGCATTTGTTATTCCCAAAGATTTTTCGAAAAATATTAACAGAAATGAAACTGCAAAACTACAGGCAATTTTTGATGGATCTGATGGAAATACTGCTTCTATTGCAGCTGGTTACATTGGTTTAATAATTTCTGAATATTCTCAACATATAATTATGGATTACAGAAATAAAATTGGTATGAAAGTTCAACCGGTTGGTATAATATCATCAGAAATTAGAACTTGGTACAATCCCTATCTTAAAACAAGATATTTCATGGTTCCGGCAATTGTAGCTTTACTCGTAAGTATAATTACACTTCTTTTAACTTCGCTAGCAGTAGTTAAGGAAAAGGAAATTGGAACCTTGGAGCAGATAATTGTAACTCCTATTAAATCATACCAACTAATAATTGGAAAACTTATACCTTTTATAATCTTGGGATTTATTTCAGTGGTTTTAGTTATTGTAATGATGAATCTTTTATTTAGCATTCCGGTTAGAGGAAGTATAACCTTTTTGCTCGTTGCTTCATTCTTTTACATTTTATCAACTCTAGGATTAGGATTGTTTGTATCAACAATTTCCAAAACCCAACAGCAAGCAATGATGATTGCGATTTTTGTTATAATGATGCCTATGATTTACCTCTCTGGTTTTGCTTTCCCCATTGAAAATATGCCTGACATTTTACAAGGTATTAGTTATCTAATTCCATTAAGATATTTTATTACAATTATACGTGGAGTTGTATTAAAAGGAATTGGAATTGCTGATCTTTGGCAAGAGCTAACAATTTTATTTTTTATGGGAGCTGCAATACTTTTTTTAAGTTCCATGAGATTTCAAAAAAAAATAGACTAAATTATTTTATTCTATTTCTTTTATTAAGTAAAGCATATCTTTCAATTTCATATTTAAAATGTTCTGTCATTTCTAACATTTTGAGAAATCATTTTATGTACATTATGAGATTCTCAGTCGTCCCCCAAGACGGGACTCATCAGAATGGCAGGCTTTTTATTAAAATAATTTTACTGCTACTTTGGAATATCTTTCAAATAAAAAAATATTTAGATTCTGGCTACCGCTTGCTGCAACTTGGTTAATGATGTCTTTGGAAGGACCTTTTCTTGCTGCAATTATTGCGAGACTGGTTGACCCAAAATATAACTTAGCCGCTTATGGGGTTGCGTTTTCATTTGCGTTGATCATTGAAGCACCCGTAATTATGATGATGAGTGCTGCAACTGCTTTGGTTAAAGACTACAACTCGTTTAAAAAGCTGCGGAATTTTAATTTCTTAATCAGCGGATTAATTACTGTAATTATGCTGGTGATTTTAATTCCATCCATTTTTGAATTTATCGCAATTGATTTAATAAATCTTACGCCTGAAGTTGAAATACTAACTTATAAAGCTTTCTTTGTCCTTCTTCCTTGGCCTGGTGCAATTGGCTATCGTAGATTTTATCAAGGTATAATGATTAGAAACAATCTTACCAAACGTGTTGCATACGGCACAGTTATACGATTACTTACTATGTCATTAACAGCCTTGATATTATACAACTTTTCACAAATTGATGGAGCTGTAATTGGTGCTTCGGCATTATCCGTGGGAGTTATAACTGAAGCAATTGCAAGCAGATTTATGGCGAACCAATTGTTGATTAAAATCAAATCAGAGAATCATTATAAGGAACATTTGTCATATAAAGAGATTCTTAATTTTTATTATCCGCTTGCACTAACTTCTTTAATTGGATTAGGCGTTCACCCGATGGTAACATTTTTTATTGGTCAAAGCAGAATGTCATTAGAATCTCTGGCTGTTTTACCTGTAATAAATTCATTGGTTTTTATTTTTAGGAGTTTAGGGCTTTCTTATCAAGAGGTTGTTATTACTTTAATTGGAGATAAGGGTGAGAACTATAAACAGCTTGTTGGTTTTGCTAAAAACTTAGGTATTATTTTAACCGGTCTTTTAATTATTATAGCATTAACTCCGGCCTCAGGGATATGGTTTAGTAACATATCTGGTCTTTCAGAAACACTCACAAATTTTGTAAAGATTCCGGTTATCATTATTTCAATAATGCCGGCACTTACTGTATTTATTTCGTTTCAAAGGGCGACGTTAGTTTCGGTTAAAGTTACTAGTCCGGTTACTTTAGCGACTGTTATAGAAGTTGCAGTAATTATTTTAACTCTCTTTGTTTCAATTAAATTTTTTGATTTAACCGGTGTAACTGCCGCAATGATCGCCTTCATTTTTGGTAGGTTCTGCTCAATCTTTTATTTGTCTTTTCCGTTTAATAAGATTAAGAATAAGTTTTGATTAAAAAACTCAAAAACAAGTAACTAATATTCGCATCCTTGTTTGAACTTAATGTATACAATAACTAATTTATTTACAAAATTTTAATTATCTAATTTTTTATGGAGAGTATTATGAAATCTATTCGAACAACAATTTTCGCAGTATTATTATCAATTTCATTTATTTCTCAACCTGTAAATGCTCATTGCGAAATACCATGTGGGATTTATGGCGATTCAATCAGAGTTTCCTTGATGTTGGAACATATTAAAACTATTGAAAAAGCAATGATAACAATTGACAAGCTTTCAAATTCTGATAACGTGAATTATAATCAATTGGTCCGTTGGGTTGTAAACAAGGAAGAACACGCGAATAAAATTCAAGAAATTGTTAGTCAATACTTTTTACATCAAAGAATTAAACCTGTTGATTCAGGAAATAAAATGAAATATGAAAAGTATCTTAATCAACTAAGTAAGCTTCATGAAGTCTTAGTTTATTCGATGAAATCTAAACAATCAACTGATACGAATATTATTGAAAAACTTAGAAGTGCAGTAAACGATTTTTCTGGTTTGTATTTCCATAAACACTAAACGTATAAATAAATTGGCGGGATTCATTTTATGTAATTAATTTGAATCCCACTCCATGAACATTTTCTATCTGTATGGTTCTATCATTTTTTAAGTAGCTTCTTAGTTTTGTTATATAAACATCCATACTTCGTGCGGTAAAATAAGTCTCTTCATTCCAAACCTTTGTTAATGCAAGGTCACGTCTTAGAATATTATTTTTATTTTCACATAGAAGTTTAAGTAGTTCTGCTTCTTTATTTGTTAATGTCTGCACTGAACGTTTCAGTTTTAATTCCTTCTTTTGATAATCAAAAGCATACTTACCAATGGAATAATTCTTAGTTTTCACAAAATCATTTATTGAAGCCGACCGTTTTAATATAGCATGAATTCTGAGTAGAAGCTCCTCAGTGCTGAACGGTTTTGTGATGTAATCATCTGCACCAATCTTAAGTCCTTCAATTTTATCATTCTGCATTGATTTTGCAGTTAAAAAAATAATTGGAATATTTTTATTTGTCTGTCTAATTTCTTTAGCTAATGTAAATCCATCTTTCTTGGGCATCATAACATCTAGCAAACATAAATCGTAATTATTATTGCTATAACTATAGTAACCCTCTTCCCCATCTTTACAAAGATCTACTTTAAAGTTTTTCATTGAAAGAAACTCAGATAAAATAGTTCCAAAGTTTACATCATCTTCAACTAGTAGGATTTTTTTTTCGCTCATTAGTATTTAGGTAAATTAATTATAAATTTTGTCCCTTTGTTAAGCTCACTTTGCAGAGTTATTTTGCCAAGATGTGCTTCAATTACTCTTTTCACATAACTCAATCCAATTCCGTTGCCTTTAACATTATGAATATTTCCAGTTGGTACCCTATAAAAAGTTTCAAATATTTTATCGCAATTTTTATCTTCAATACCGATCCCATTATCTTCAATAACTAATTCAAAAGCATTATTAGTATCAATTGTCGATATGGAAATTTTAGGTTTGTTCTTATTATACTTAACTGCATTATCAATAATATTGCTTAGTGTAATTGCCATTTGCTGTCTATCAATATTCAGCAAAGCATTTTCAGCTTTAAAGTTAGTATTAATTTCACCTTCTTTAGTTTGGAGGGTAAGTTCAAATTTTTTAATTACATTAGTAATTAGTTTGTGAATATCCGAATTCTCTTTATTAAGAACTACTTCACTATTCTCCATAGAAGCAGCCGATAAAATATCTTCAACCATATCTGTAAGACGTTTGCTTTCTGTCTTGATAATTTCAGTGTACTTGTTTGATTTTAGCTCTCCGGTTGCTCCAATCACATCTGCAGCAAGTGAAATGGTTGAAATAGGCGTCTTAAATTCATGGGTAATATTGTTCAGAAGATCATTTTTAAGATCGGTCAATTTCTTTTGATCAATTAACATTCTAACTGTTTTGTAAAACAAATAAATTATCAGTCCCGTAAATAAAAGCGAAACAAAAAGCACCCACCAAATTGAGTTTAGAATAAAGCCCTTTTTATTCTTAAAATCTACTAATAAATAATTGGGTTTACTAAAAACATCATAAGGGAATAATTTGGCTTTATATTTTGTGGAAATTAGGCCTATTCTGTCACTCTGATCTTTGATTAAAATTAGGCTATCTTTTTTATCTGTAGTTATAGCAAAATTATAAGATAAATTTATTCCGTATTTATCAAGCTTATCCGTTAAAACTGAATCGACTACTTCCTTCTTCAATCGACTTTCAATATTCTCAGTTTTTTCTTTTAACACAAGTTCATCAAAAACACTTTCAATTACCTTTGTTCTCTTTCTCACAAGACTATCAACATCGGAATGCCAGACTATAGTTTCTTGAATTGAAGAATCCCCATTGACACTTACATTACTGAAAACTTGTATCGAAGAATCTGCATCTGCATAAACCTCAATATTAACATCCTCATTATCAGAGTCAAAATCAAATTTATACCGTTGAAGTTGCTTGGTTGAATCAATAGGCAGTTTTGGAATAATAATATTCTTTTTCTTATTTAAATAGACTATATGATTATTATTACTTGATGATATTTCCTTAACTAAAACTCTTGCTGTTTCTGATTTATCAATCAGTTTCACAACTTCAGAAAGTGCGCTGCCGACATTCTTATTAAATCTCTCCTCCTCTAGCTGTAGGGCAATATTAATCCAATAAAATTGAATTGCTATTAATCCAAGTACAGACAAACTCATGAGAGCAATAATTATTTTCAAATGTTTCTGTTTCATATTACAAAACTATAATTCCAGACTGACTATTTCAGAATTTTAACACTTTTTAACATTTTTTAACATTGTTTTAACAATATCTATTGGCTCAATATTCTATTTTTGTTGTAAAACAATTACACTTTTTCAAATTAACAAAGGAGCTAAAATGAAAGCACGAATAATAACCATACAAATCGGGATTTTGTTTCTCTTCTCAATTCTTCTTTTTGCGCAAGATAAGAAATCATTGACTGAAAAAATCAACAATATTGATGGTGAGGTAAGTAAAATTGTAATCACTTCAGATAAAGTTGAGCAAACATTCACGGGTGATGAAGCAAAAAAATTATTTAAGAGAATTAAATCTCCGAAAATGGAAAAGCACATTAAGTGGATTTCTGATGATGATCATGAAATTGAAATTGATGGAGATGATGTTCTTATCTTTATATCTGAAGATGGAGAAAAGCACATTATAAAGCATAAAGGTCACGGTAATAAAATGATGATGTTTATGAATGATGACTTTGAAGGTACAAAAACAATTGAAGTTGAAATAGAAGATGATTCAGATGAAAGCGGGGGAGAAAAAACAGTAACGGTAACGACTGTTGAAAATGGGGAGAAGAAGGTAGAAACTTATAAAGGGAAAGAAGCTGATGAATATCTTGATAAAATGGAAGATGAAGGTGAAATGATCATTGATATCGACACAGATGTAAAAGGCGATTCAAAACATGTTTGGGTAATGGACAAACCCGGCAAAATGAAAAATATTGACAAGAAAGTCGAAGTGAAAATGGAGAATGATGTTAAAACTGTCACTGTTACTACTACAGAAGATGGTGAAGAAACCGTAAAAGTCTATACAGGCAAAGAAGCAGATGAATTTTTAACGAAACTTGAAAAAGAAGACAAGATGAAGGTAGAAGAAAAAATAATTGATGGTAAAAAGCATAAGAAAATTATAATTAAAGAAATTGAAGAAGAAGATTTGGATTAGTTCGTTTGGTCTGTCTGACTAAGAATATCAATTTATAATGCCGGTTTCTGAGATTATAGAAGCATACCGGCATCTTTTTTAATATTGATTAGTTTAAATAAATAGATTCCGGTATCCGGCAGTTGCCGGAACCGGAATGATAAGTAATTTTAATTTGAGCTGTATAAAA
>CAYXXW010000070.1:0-11099 GCA_964469115.1 uncultured Melioribacteraceae bacterium | reverse complement strand
ATTACCTAAATTTGCCTTCCGGTTCGGTAATAATTGTACTTTCAGTTTTAGGCTATTTTGTTGCCTACAGTTTTAAAAACTTTTTAAGATAAAATCAAAAGAAAAATATGATTACTTGGGATATAAGCCCGGAAATATTTTCATTGGGACCAATTCATGTCAGATGGTATGGCCTTCTATTTGCTGCTTCATTTTTAGTCGGCTTTCAAATAATGACTAAAATTTTTGCAAAAGAGAATAAAAGTGAAAAAGATTTAAATGACTTGTTTCTATATATGATTATAGGAACGATTGTGGGAGCTCGTTTAGGTCACTGTTTATTTTATAATCCCGATTACTACTTAGGCAACCCTTTGGAAATAATAAAGGTTTGGAAAGGCGGTTTAGCTAGTCATGGTGCAGCAATTGGTATTGTTACTGCAATTTATCTTTATTCAAAAAAGAAAGTTGGTCAATCTTTTTTATGGACAATGGATAGAGTTGTAGTCACTGTTGCATTAGCAGGTTTTTTCATTAGAACCGGTAATCTGATGAATTCTGAAATTATAGGGAAAGCTACAGATGTGCCTTGGGCATTTAAGTTTGTTAATTCTTATGTCGCCGATCCTCTGACACCAAGACATCCTGCTCAATTATACGAGGCTCTAGCATATTTAGCAATTTTTGTACTTCTTTTCGTTATCTATCAAAAATCGTATAAAAAAATAAAAGAGGGTTTTTTAGTCGGTTTATTTTTAGTGCTGGTTTTTTCTGCAAGGTTTGTGATTGAATTCTTTAAAGAAAATCAATCGGCATTTGAACAAGGGATGGCTTTTAATATGGGACAACTTTTAAGCATACCTCTTATTTTATGGGGATTTTATCTTTTATTCATTAACAAAAATTCAATCTCCGCTAAAAATAAACGCTAAACTAAAAGGAAGTTTGATGCATTTTACATATAAATTATTTTTCTCATTTATTTTAGGGATTCTCACTTCTGCTTTAATCAGTTGCGAAAGTGAGAATCAACCGGAATATAATTCCGAAAATGATTCACTAAGATTTGCCGGTGAAGTTCACCTTCGAAATATTAAACAGCTAACATTCGGCGGAAATAACGCAGAAGCTTACTGGAGTTTTGACAATAGGCAATTAGTATTTCAGAGTGATTGGGAAGAAATTAATCCTCAAGGTTGCGATCAGATTTTTATAATGAATGCCGACGGTTCTAAATTATCAAACGGCAATCAATATCAATTAGTATCTACCGGAAAAGGTAGAACTACATGTTCTTACTTTCTTAAAGAGATTAATAAAATTGTTTATGCCTCTACACATGAAGCTGATGAAAACTGTCCCAAATCTCAAATGTTCTTAGATGGCAAGTATGTATGGCCAATTTATAATAGTTACAATATTTATATTGCAGATGTTGACGGATCAAATCTAGAAAGACTAATTTCAAGTGATAGTTATGATGCAGAAGCAACCATGTCTCCCGATGGCAGATATATGATCTTTACCTCGACTAGAAGCGGTGATTTAGAACTTTGGCGATATCAATTTAAAACTGCTGAATTATTACAACTAACCGACAAACTTGGGTATGATGGCGGTGCATTTTTCTCACACGATTCAAAGAAAATTGTATGGCGTGCAAGCAGACCAATTGGTGAAGCTGAAGCTCAGTATAAAGAATTGTTAGCACAAAACCTTGTTGAGCCAACTGCACTTAATATTTTTATTGCCGATATTGACGGCAAAAATGTTCAGCAGATAACTGATTTACCAGGTGCAAATTGGGCGCCGTTTTTCCATCCTTCCGATAAAAAAGTTTTATTCTGCTCAAATCAACACTCTCAAAAAGAAGGCGGAAGATTGTTCGATATATTTATGATTGATCTGAACAGCAAAGAGATTGAACAAATTACGCATAGCGGAACATTTGATGCATTCCCTATGTTTTCTCCTGATGGGAAAAAAATAGCTTTTGCTTCTAACCGACAAGCAGATGGAAAACCAACGAGGGCTACCAATGTTTTTGTTGCTGATTGGATTGATAAACCTAAAGAAGCTGATTTAAAGTTTGGGGAATAAAGAAAGAAATTGTTCTTGATTTTTAAAAGCCACATTGTAATTTTGAGCAAATCGAAATATCTCGAATTTGAGCTAAATAGAGATTCCTTATCCATCGATTGACGTGTTCAGAGTGACTTTGCATTATTTCTTTTAATAACTCAGAAATCATTGATATCAAATTTAAACTCTATTTTTATGACAATTTTAGAATTTGAAAATAAATGGGTACAAAAAATTAAGGATAAGTTACTTAAACCATTCCCAAATGATTTTATCGAAACGGAAAATTGTGAAATTCTTAATTTGCCCGGCAAATCATTAATAAAAGGTTCTGAACTTTTCGGCTCTCTCGAGATCATCGACGCCGATGGAAACCCATTTATTAGTGTTGACAATTCGAATAAATTAAAATTTATTTTGTACTCTAATTTTGACAAACCAGAAAGAATTAAAATCCCTTTAGATAATTCAGAAATTAAAAGTTCAGTAAAAAAATATGAAAAACATCTTGATGAAATTGTACGAATGATTATCAATGATTTCAAAACAGAGTTTCCAACTTCTGATAAACAAATTTCTGTTTCAAGCAAAATATTTCAATTGTTAAATCTTCATCGATATTAAATGGATTTAAAGTGATAGAACTCAGCTCCGACATTTCAAAATACATCCAATCTATTTTTGGCAATGATTTTCTTAGTAAGTACGAGGAATTTGTAGAAGACAGATATCCCACAATTATAAGACTTTCCGATACTTTGGGAAACCATAATCATATAATTGAGAGTTTAGAAAAACAAGGAATTGAGCTTAATAAAATTTCTGTTATTCCAAATACTTATAAGGTTATTGCCGGAGAAGAAAATATTGGTAAAACCATTGAACATACTATAGGTAAATACTACATCCAAAGTTTATCATCCATGATTCCTCCTCTAATCTTAAATCCAACAAAAGATGATGTTGTTTTGGATCTTTGCGCGGCACCCGGCTCAAAATCTACACAGCTTGCTGAGCTGATGGAATACAAAGGGACACTTTACTCAAATGAACCTAATTTATCGAGAGTGAAAGCACTTGTTCACAATTTGGATAAAATGAACACAGTGAACATGAGCGTGATAAAAGAAAAAGGTGAAGTGTTAAGTAAAACTTTTCCAAATTATTTTGATAAAATTTTAGTTGATGCGCCATGCAGTGCTCTTGGTGTTGTACAGAAGAAGCAGGAAGTAAGTAATTGGTGGAACCCAAAACAAGTTGAAATAATTTCTTCACTTCAGTTAAGACTTTTAATTAGTGCAATTAAAATGGCAAAGGTAGGTGCAGATATAGTTTACTCAACTTGCACATTGACTATTGAGGAAAATGAATTCATAATTGATAAAGTCTTAAGTAAGTATCCAGTAAGATTAGAACCGTTCGATTTAGATTTACCTCATAAAAATGGATTTGTAAACGTTGGGGATTATAATTTTGATGAATCAATGAGTTTGACAAAAAGGATAATTCCTTGGGAATTGAAATCCGAAGGATTCTTTGTGGCTAAGTTGAGAAAAACTGCCCAAACAGAAGATCCAAAACAAAGTTACTCTAGAAATAGAAATAAAAAATTTACAGTTGAAGCAAATAACAAAAGAATTAAGAAATACTTGAAAGAGATTTCTGAATATTTCGGAATTGATTTAAAAGTGTTCAATAATTATAAATATATAATCAAAGGAAATGATATAAATTTTACAAATGCTAATTCATTGGACTACGAACCAGGTTATTTTTTACGCGTCGGTACCAAATTTGGTTTAATAGACAAAAACGATAAATTGAAGTTAAACAGTCATGCAGCACAAATTTTGGGTAAATTTGCCGCAAAAAATGTAATTATTCTTGAAAATGAGGAAGAATTAAAATCTTACTTTTCCGGCGGAATCATTTATCGCTTAGATTTGGGGAAGGGACAAAAAATAGTAAAGTATAATGAATATTTCCTTGGAACCGGCGTTTCAATTGAAAATCAGCTAAAAAGTCAATTCCCCCGGTCAAAACGTACCGGAAATATTATAATTTAGTAATTTCAGCATATACAAACTTTTGAAACTAAAATATTTTTATCCATCATTTCACAATAACACAAAGCAATAAATCAAATATTTTCAAATGAGTATTAACAATTCTTAATTTTCTTCTTTTTCTTTTAAATTTTTTGTTATTTTATCAGGCAAATAATTTATTATTCATATATCATCATTGAATTCTAAATATATTGATTTAATTAACGTTTTTATTAATTCTAATTGGAAATTATCTGTTTCCGGAGAGTGAATGAATTTTTCTGATGACTTTTTTGATCCAGAATCAAATTCTTATTTTGATGACGAAAGGTTAAAATCTAAAGTTGAAGAATGTAAAGAGTATGTTTCAAATGGTCAGACCATTACTTTCTTAGGAAATATTGAAGATACCATCCAGCTTTGTCTTGAATACGATTTTACCGAAGATGGGATATTTTTAACCAATGCTGCTTTAGAAATCTCTCCTTACAGTTCCGAATTATGGCATTCCAAAGGGATTTTTTACAATAATATGTTTGAATTTGAAAAAGCCTATTTATGTTTTGAAAAAGCCCTTTCATTAAACCCAAGTGATGTTGAAGCAATGATAAACAAATCAATTGCAGAAGATAATTTGGGTATGTGGAAGGAGGCAATTACTACCTTAGAGAAAGCCAGTGAACTCGAACCAAATAATGAAGAGGTACTTTTTAATCTTGGTATCTTCTATGAAAGAAATGATTATTTCGAGAAAGCAATTGAGTATTTTACCAGAACTGTAACTGTAGATAGTGAATATGGCGATGCTTGGTACGAACTCGGTTTTTGTTATGAAAGCAATAATCAATTGGAAAAAGCGTTAACAGCATATCAAAAATTTCTTGATATAGAACCTTACAGTGCCAGCGGATGGTACAACATTGGTATTGTGTATTTAAGACAAGATAATTATCTAAAAGCGATTAATTGTTTTGAACTGGCTACCGCAGTGAATGATGATTTTGCAAACGCATGGTACAATACGGGACTTGCATATTCAAAATTGAATAAGTATTCTGAATCACGAAAAGCATTTCTTAAGGCGCTACAATTAGATCCATTTGATTACTTAATTCCTTTGAACATAGCTCAATCCTACGAAGCAACTGGAGATTATGCATCTGCAATTAAATATTTTTTAGAGACGTTAAAAATAAGCAGAAGCAGTATTGATGCATACGTTGGTTTAGGAAATTGCTATGCCAGAATAAATGATTATCAGAAAATGCTAAAAAGTTTTTCGATGATAATTAAATATTCATTGCGTAAACATTTTGATTCAGAATTTGCAAATAGATCTATAAATTACGTCAATACTATTTCTAAAAAGATTGATGACCTTGAAATAACAAGCAATTCTTCAGATGAATTATTTACTTTGGCTGATGCCTATTTTGAAGTCGGCAGATGGAACGATGCTTATAAGACTTATTTCAAAACATTACAATTGAATTCTGATAAATCAGATAGTTATTACGAAATGTCACTTAGTTTATTTATGCTGAATGAAAACGAAAAAGCTTTAGACTATTTACTTGAATCTTTTGAGCTAAATCCCAGAAGCGAAGACAGGTTTTTAGAAGAGTTCCCATATTTTGAATCAACTTATCTTTATGTAAGTTTAACCGGATCGATATAAATTATGAATTTTGTAGAGAACATAGATCACTCAACAAAAATTGTAGGGATTATTGGTCACCCGATTAAACAGTCTTTTTCTCCCAAGCTGCATAACTCAACCTTTAATAAGCTTGGATTAAATTACATTTATCTTCCTTTCGATGTGCCTCCGAGCAACTTAAAAGAAACATTAAAAGCAATGGGACTTTTAAGAATTCGAGGTCTGAATGTAACAATTCCACACAAAGAAAGAATTATCCAATTTATGGATCATGTATCTGAAGAAGCTTCAACAGTTGGAGCAGTAAATACGGTAGTGAACGAAGGAAACCAATTTTTTGGTTATAATACTGATGTTAACGGAATTGTTGAATCACTGAATCCTTATAAAAAAGAAATTGCAAAAAATACTGCAACTGTTATTGGTGCCGGTGGTGCTGCCAGAGCAGTACTCTACGCACTTATCAGAAATTTTAAGGTTTCCAAGATCAATATAATTAATCGGACCGAAGAAAGATTGGATACAATTAAAGCTTATTTTGACGAGAAGATGCACTTTGATAACATTAGTGTTTATGAACTTATGCCTAAAGAGAATCTTGAAATTTATCAATCATCAAACATAATTATTAATACAACTTCGTTGGGAATGGCTCCAAATGTTGATGATACACCAACTGATTTGCCTAAATCTTTTAATTCATCTCAAATAGTTTTTGATTTAGTTTATAATCCTTTGAAGACCAAATTTCTAGAACTAGCAGAAAACCAAGGCGCTACAATTATTGATGGACTGAAAATGTTTGCTGTGCAAGGTGCAAAATCTTTTGAACTTTGGACCGGAACTTCAATAGATGCAGAAGAAACCTACAACGAGCTTAAAAAATATATTATTTCAGATCAGAAATAAATTCTTTAATCCTTACCATTGCTATCTTTAAATCTTCCATCGATTTAGCATAAGAAATTCTGATAAATCCCTCTACTCCAAATACTATTCCCGGTACAGTTGCTACTTTACCTTTATCTAATAATTCATTGCAAAAATCTGTAGAGTTCTTAATTGTTGAGGATTTTTCTAAAACCTCTTTAATGTCGATAAAAAAGTAAAAAGCCCCTTTAGGTTTTATATAACTTAAATCTTCAATCTCTGATAATTGATTTTCAATAAATATTTTTCTCTCTTCAAATATTTTTCTTTGTTCTTCAACTGAATTTTGGGAACCTGATAATGCAGCAAGTGCAGCATACTGAGAAATAGAGCTTGCGGCCGATGTGCTATGGCTCTGAATCTTACTCATTCCCTGAACTATTTTTCTTGTTGAGAGTGCATACCCAATCCGCCATCCAGTCATTGAGTATGTTTTGGATACTCCGTTTACAATTATTAAATTTTCTTTAAATGCTTTACCCAATTTAGCTACACCGGTAAAGGGAAATGAATCATAGATAAGTTTTTCATATATCTCATCGCAAAGAATCATTAGATTTTTATCGACAGCTGTTTGCACTAATGATTTTAACTCATCTCTGTTAAGTACTGCTCCGGTTGGATTACTGGGATTACACAATATTAATAATTTAGTTCTTTTACTTATATTCGTTATTATTTCGTCAGAAATCGGATTAAAACTATTTTTTTTCTTAGTCTCCACAAAAACCGGAATTCCGCCGGCAAGCTTTACCATATGTGGATATGAAACATAATAGGGTTTAGGAATTAATACTTCATCCCCTTCTCCAACAATTGTCTGAATTGCGTTATAGCAAGATTGCTTTGCTCCGTTAGAAACGATTATTTCATCAATAGAATATTCTGCATTGTATTCAGATTTAAACTTTTGAGATATTGCTTCCCGTAATTCTTTAATACCAGTGTTGAGAGTATATTTAGTTTTATTAGAATTGATAGCATCAATACCGGCCTGTTTAATATGTTCGGGAGTTGGAAGATCAGGTTCGCCTACACATAGATTAATTACGTCAATTCCTTTGCTTAGCATCTCAATTGTTTTACCGGCAATATTCATTGTTCCGGAAAATGCAATATCATTTACTCTTTTTGATATCATTGTGGTTTTCTTATTATGATTTTTTGATTGGCAATATAATATTTGGAATGTTAAGGTAAAAGTTTTATTGAACAAGAATTGAACGTGCCGATAAATAACTTTACCGGCACTATATGTTTATTTAATCATTATTCTTTTGGGACCAGCATCTCGAACTGATTGAGTACATCCTTTTTCAAAAAGTTTGAAGTTTTCAATAAATCTTGCTGCAAGAGCATCGTACTTACCCCAATACTCATCTTTATTTCCCCATGAACTTGATGGATCTAAAACGTTTTCGGGTACATCGGGACATGAATTCGGAACATTAAATCCAAACAACTCATCTTTTCTGAATTCAGTATTTTCAAGTTTTCCATCTAAAGCAGCATTGAGCAGATTTCTTGTGTGTCTGATACTAATTCTTTTACCAACACCAAAACGACCGCCAACCCATCCCGTATTAACCAGCCAGCATTTAGCATTATGTTTAAGAATTCTTTCTTTCAGCATCAAGGCATATTCAAACGGATGCCTTACCATAAATGGTGCACCAAAGCAAGCACTGAAGGTAATCTGTGGTTCAATACCTAAACCAATTTCTGTTCCGGCAATTTTCGATGTATAACCGCTGATAAAATGATATTGCGCCTGTTCTGGATCCAACAGGGCAATTGGTGGCATAACTCCTGTTGCATCACAAGTAAGAAATATAATATTCTTAGGATGGGCATGAACGTAGCCTTCTCTAATTACATTTGGTATAAATTCAGTGGGATATGATGCCCTTGTATTTTCAGTAATCATATCATCATCAAGATCAATTTTTCTTGATATGGGATCGAAAACAACATTCTCAAGGATTGTTCCAAATCTTCTTGTTGTAGCATAAATCTGCGGTTCATGTTCAGCTGATAGTCTTATAACTTTTGCATAACAGCCGCCTTCAAAATTAAATACTCCTTCGGAGCTCCATCCATGTTCATCATCACCTATTAAACGTCTTTGAGGATCCGCGGATAAAGTAGTTTTACCGGTTCCGCTTAATCCGAAAAATAGAGCAACATCATCTTTGTCCCCAATATTAGCCGAACAGTGCATTGGAAGAACATCTTGAAAAGTAAGTAAGAAATTTAAGACGGTAAAAATTCCCTTCTTAATCTCACCACCATATTCCGAATTTGCTACAATTGCTAATCGTTCTGCAAAATTTATGGCAATTGCGGTTTCTGTTCTTGTGCCGTCAATTCTGGGATCGACCTTAAAACCGCTTACACAAATAAGAGTAAAATCGGGGACAAAACTTTTTAGAATCTTTTTATCTTCTGTAGTGATAAACATATTTCTAGCAAATAAACTATGCCATGCTTTTTCTGTAATTATTCTAACGGGCATTTTATATTCCGGATCAGCTCCGGCATAACAATCTTGAACAAATAGTTCTTCATCTTGGCAGTAAGCTTGAACACGGGTCAATATTTGGTTAAACTTTTCTGTAGTAATTGGTCTATTATACTCTCCCCACCAAATTTTATTCTCTGTACTTTCTTCTTTAACAATAAACTTATCTGCCGCAGCCCTTGCTGTATGTACGCCAGTATCAACTAAAATTGGGCCTTGATGGGCAATCCGCCCTTCTTTTCTAAATACAATCTCTTCATATAATGCCGGGTCGGCAAGGTTCCAAAAAACTCTATCTAAATGAACCAATCCATGATTTTTTAATCTGTAATCGGAAGCTAACTCAGTTGCTTCTTTTGTTGCCGGAGTTTCAAATTCTAAATATTTCATACCCAATCCCTCACTAGTTTTCTGTCGCCAATATAAAGTTCATTTGGTGAATTGAGATCTAACGCCCATTTCATTCTTTCAATTCCTTCTGTAATATCTTTTACAGAACCGCAATAGCTCAATCTTAAATATCCTTCAACTCCAAACTCAACTCCAGGAACTGTTAACACTTGTACCTTATCAATTAAAAAATTGGAAAGTTTTGTTGAGTCTTTTGAGTAATTACTGAAATCGGCAAAACAATAAAATGTTCCATCCGGTTTATCAACATGCACCCCTTCAAACGAATTTAGATGATCAATCATTATATTTCTGTTATTCTCTAAAGTGGTTCTTAGGTTATTAACACATGATTGAATACCATTGAGTGCGCCAACTGCTGCTTTTTGCAGTAAAACTGAAGGGCCCGAAGTTTGATGCCCTTGAATATTTGTCATTACTTCTATCAACTTTTTATTTGCAACTGCCCAGCCAATTCTAAATCCCGACATTGCATAAAGTTTTGATACTCCATTTACCAAAATAAGCTTAGAATTTTCAGAAAAATCTTTTGTGTAATCATAACAATTCAACGGTTGTTTATTATCAAATATTAGACGGTGATAAATATCATCAATAATTAAATAAATATCTCTCTTCTCACAAAAATCAACAATATCAGAAATAAAATCTTCTGAGTATCTGGCTCCGCTTGGATTGTTCGGGCTATTAATAATTACTGCCTTAGTATATGAGCTAACTCTCTCTTCAATATCTTGAAGACGAGGATAGAAAGTTCCATCTTCCGGCAGAACTGGAACAGGAACGCCTTGACAAAGTTTTACCATTTCGGGATAGCTTACCCAATACGGGGCGGGAAATATTACTTCCTCTTGCGGATTTAATATTGATTGAAGTGCAACCATTATAGCCTGCTTCGCTCCACCCGAGGCCATTACATTTTCCGGTTCAACTTTACGATTATAGTTTTCTTCTGTGTAACGTATTATTGCTTTTTTAAGTGCGGGAATTCCATCTGCTGGAGCATAGCGGATTTCACCTGAATTAAGATGTGCAGATGTTGCAATTATTGCATCAATTGGGGCTTTACTTTTAGGTTCACCACCTCCAAGGTGAATTACAGGATCTCCTTTCTCTCTAAGGATTGCAGCTTTCTCATTTAACGCCAAAGTCGGAGAAGCATTGATTGAACGTGCAATTTGACTAATGCTCATAGAATACCTTTAGGATTAATTTAATAAACGATATCTATATTTTATAATACTAAGATTTACAACATCACACACTCAGAATAATCCTAAACCTTATTATATAAAGGTAATTCAAAAATTATTCTTAATAAGTTTATGTCTTATATTTTGCCGAAAATCTTAAAATTTTGGGTTTCACCAATTTTTCGTAATCACTGTAATTCAGTCTGATCAATTCAGTGTGGCTTCCGGCATTAAACGCTATTTCTTCATCCTCAACTAAACTTGCGGCTACATAG
>CAYXXW010000069.1:0-11156 GCA_964469115.1 uncultured Melioribacteraceae bacterium | reverse complement strand
ATTTAAGATTATTAATTAGTCCATTCGATTCAGAGTCAATAAATCCATATGGTTATTTTGGTGCTGGTATGATTAAATGGAAGGTTAATGATCAGCCAACTTTATCATCAAGTTCAACACCGGAAGAAGATGGTTTTGATCTATTCTTACCATTTGGTGTAGGATTTGAAATAAAACTAACTAATTCACTTTTATTAGATATCTCCGGCGGTTATAATTATTCATTTACTGATAATTTAGATTATTATATAAGTCAGGAAGATGATGGATATTGGAATGCTGGAATTGGTTTGGTTTTCACCGGAGAATCCGGAAGTTCAGATAGTGATATGGATGGTTTAACTCTTGATCAAGAAAAAACTATTGGTACAGATCCAGAAAATCCCGATAGTGATGGTGATGGTCTTATTGACGGATTAGAGTTTAATCAATATAAAACAAATCCGCTAGGTCAAGATAGTGACATGGATGGCCTGAATGATAATGATGAAGTTAGAAACTACACAACAAACCCAAATAAAATGGATACTGATTCTGACGGACTATCTGATGGCGATGAAGTAATTAAGTATAAAACAGATCCTTTAAGAGAAGATTCAGATAATGATGGAATATCGGACTTTGATGAAATAACAAAAACTAAATCAAATCCAACAAAATCAGATTCTGATGATGATGGCTTGAAGGATGGGGATGAGTTGAACAAATATAAGACATTAATTAATAATAATGATTCTGATAATGATGGTATAACTGATGGTGATGAAGTCTTTAAGTATAACACAAATCCTTTAAAAGAAGATACCGATGAGGGTACAGTCTCTGATAAAGTGGAAGTTGATAGAGGAACAAACCCGCTTAATCCTGAAGATGATGTAATACTGGATATGTCGGCTCCAATAGTCCTTGAAGGTGTAACATTTGCGACAGGAAGTGCTGATTTAACACCGGAAAGCGAGTATATTCTTAAGCGTGCTCTTGCTACAATCAATGTTTATCCTGATATGACGGTTGAAATTAGAGGACATACAGATAATGTAGGTAGAGCCTCGTCAAACTTAAAATTATCAGAAAGAAGAGCAAATTCAGTCAGAAATTGGTTAATCAATAAAGGAGTGGATCCTAATCGTGTTGTTGCTAAAGGATACGGTGAACAAAATCCTCTTGCAGATAATAATTCTGCAGAAGGAAGAAGATTAAATAGAAGAATTGAATTTGTAAAAATTAAGTAAAACTATTCCAGAGGTTGTTTTTATTCATGGTAAAACTGCAAAGTAGTTTTTTGCCTAATAAAGACAACCTCTTCTCTTTTTAAAACATTATCTTTCTTTCACTAATATGAAAAATCTGCTTTTATTCGTTTTAATCTTTTTTGGTTTGTTTCTTACTGCTGTTTACTCACAATTTAAAGACTACTCTTTTAAATACGGAATCCAAGGCCATTTGCTTAAGCCGAGCACTGAATTTGATACGGATGCATATCGCTTATCTCTGCTAGGCAGAGGATTTCTACGTGTCGAGTTAAATAATTTTTTAGAAGCAGAAATTGGAGTAGGTATTGGCGAATTGAACGGAAAAGATTTCAATAATAAAAATTGGAGTACACAAATTTTTCCTACAGATCTACGAATAATATTTAGTCCTTTTAGATTAAATGATGCTAACCCATATTTGTACTCTGGATTGGGAATGGTTCGTTGGAATATCTCAAAACTTCCATCAGTAACCTCAGAGAATAATTCTGAAAGACTTGGTTGGAATTCATCCATTCCGGTTGGTGCAGGTATTGAAATTGCAGTAGCTAAAAACACTCTTTTAGATATAAGTGGCGGTTACACATTTACCTCAACGGATAATTTAAACTACTTTAATAATCCTGAAGTTAATGATGGATATTTCGATCTTGGTTTTGGGCTGACTTTTGTGATGGGAAGTGAAAATAACGATGAAGATGATGATGGACTTTCAACCAAAATGGAATATGAAATTGGTACAAACCCTACTGCAACAGATAGTGATGGGGATAAACTAACGGATGGAGAAGAATTAAATTATAAGACTAATCCCCTATCCAAAGATACTGATAGTGACTCCCTTGATGATTATGAAGAAATTAAAGTTTATAAAACTGATCCCATTTCTAAGGACTCTGATGGTGATGATATATCCGATTATGATGAAGTTATTGAGTATCACACAAATCCAAATAAAAAGGATAGTGATGATGATGGATTAAGTGATGGCTATGAATTAAACATCCATAAGACAAATCCAATAATGAAAGATAGTGACAAGGATCGACTTAATGATAAAGATGAAATTTTTAAATACAAGACTGATCCAAATAATTCAGATACTGATGGTGACGGCGTAAACGATGGTGATGAAGTATTGAGGATCAAAACTAATCCTCTTGTTGCTGATGCCAAACCAATAAAATCTGAAAATATCACCGATAAAATAGTTGAAAATGCTAAATCATCTGTACTAAAAGGAATTATTTTTGAATCTGATAAAGCAGACATAACCGAAGAATCTGAAAAAGTATTATTAGGTATTCTTAAGAAATTAGAAAGTAATCCAAAATTGACTATTGAAGTTAGAGGTTATACTGATAATACGGGAAGCTCAGCATATAATAAACAGCTTTCTCAAAAGCGAGCAGATTCAATTAGATTATGGCTGGTTATGAAAGGGATTGACGCAATGCGTATTAAAGCAGTAGGTTTTGGAGAATCAAATCCTATTGCTGACAACAAAACTGAAGAAGGTAAAAATCTAAATAGAAGAATAGAAATTATTGAAATTTATAGTAAGGATTAGCTATATTATTTAATCTTTTTTTAATCACTTATAACATGGAGGAATTGATGGAAAACATCTTTACGGATATAACCCAGATGATTGGTAATTATGTCCCCAATTTATTAGGCGCAATTGCTATACTAGTAATTGGATGGATAGTTGCTTCCATTATTGCCAGAGTTGTTAAGGGTATATTAAAAAAGACTGAAATTGATGATAAAATTGCTTCTAAGTTCAATGCAGAAGGTTCTAAACCTTTTCAATTAGAGCATACAATTTCTAGGGGAGTCTTTTGGTTTTTAATGTTATTTGTACTTGTAGCATTTTTTCAGGCTTTACAATTAACAATAATAACCGAACCACTTAACAATTTATTAGATCAAGTTCTAAGTTACCTACCACAAGTACTTGGGGCTGGTGCTTTATTCTTAATTGCCTGGCTATTAGCAACTGTATTAAGAAAACTTATTGTGACCGGATTAGGTTCATTAAAAGTTGATGAACGAATTGGAGAAAAAACCGGTTCTGAAGATTCGAAGAGTGTACCGGTATCTAAATCTCTCGGAGATATTGCTTACTGGTTAGTATTTTTAATTTTTCTACCCGGAATTTTGGGAGCTCTAAACCTTGGTGGTTTACTTGAACCGATTCAGGGAATGTTAAATAAAATATTAGATTTTCTACCTAATATTTTAACTGCAGCAATTATAATCTTTGTTGGATGGTTTGTTGCTAAAATTGTACGTCAAATTATTACCAGTTTGCTAGCTGCTGTTGGCTTAGATAAACTGAGTGAAAAAGTTGGTGTAAGCAATGCACTGGGATCTCAAAAGTTATCATCCCTGGTTGGATTAATAGCCTATATTATTATTCTTATTCCAATAATTGTTGCCGGATTGAATGCACTTCAATTGGACGCAATAACCACTCCAGCAAGTAACATGCTAAATACATTTTTGGATTCAATTCCATCTATTTTTGCTGCAGCCGTTATTCTTGGAATATCTTTTATAATTGCAAAAGTGCTATCAGGATTTGTCGAAAATCTACTTAGCGGAATTGGCTTTAATAGTCTATTCATTAAACTTGGCCTACAAAAAGTTCCTTCCGATGGAAACAAAGCTCCATCAAAAATTGTTGGATTTTTAGTATTAATAACAATGATGCTTTTTGCTTTTATTGAAGCATTCAATACTATTGGATTTAACCAGTTATCTGATATAGTTACTCAGTTAACTGTTTTAGGTGGCCATATTTTATTTGGATTAGTAATCTTAGGCTTAGGCTTATATTTCGCTAATCTTGCGAGTGATACGCTTAAAGGAAGTAATTTATCAAATGCCACCACAATAGCTCTGATTGCTAGAATCTCAATTATTGTTCTTGCCGGCGCAATGGCTTTAAGACACATGGGATTAGCAAACGAAATCATCAATATGGCATTCGGTTTAATTCTTGGTGCTGTCGCGGTTGCTGCTGCAATTGCATTTGGTGTTGGTGGTAGAGATATTGCAGCTAAAAAACTTAATGAATGGAATGAAAACATTTCTAAATAACTAACTTAATTTAGGGACAGCTCATGAGTTGTCCCTACTTTTACCTATAAAAATATTCTAAAATAATATTAAAATCCTTATTCTCCCCATCAGAATTCATTTAGTCAATTTTCCTTAAAATTTTACAGTTCAGATTTTAAATATGCTCTTTTTAACCATTAAATTAAGAAAAATGCATACTTTATTGGATAATACCTCGATGAGAATCCCTACAAATGACAATTTTAGTATATGAATTTTTAAAAATAAAATGGCGTTAGATGTCAATTTTCTTATTATCTAACGCCAAAGAGGACCCATGAGGAAATTTATTGCTCTAAGCTCATTTTTATAATCGGCAACTTAGATAAAAAGTTTAGTTAATTTCATAAAGATTTATAAAAATTAAAAATACTTTATATTCATTCACTATTTTAATTCTTAACGCAAATAACATTTTAGCTGCTGGCCACATTTGTTAAAAAATTAAAATCCAGTTTTGGAAATGGTTTTACAATGGTACAAGAATTACTCGTTAAGAGAAATAGCAGAATATTTCTTCTAATCACTTAATGCTCCCTTTTTACTATGTTCGATTTTTCGGAAAAAGGCTCAAAGTGTGTGCCAGATCACTTTTTTTAATAAAAACATTAAATTATTCTAAAAACGAATATTTATTATAATATTAAAATGGACCCGTGTATCAATTTGGATTTATGCGTCAACTTTGTTAAGTAATGGGACATTTTATTCGACTTGAATTTTTCTTGGTTTCACGTTAAAGAAACTTAAAAGATTCTTTTTCGAGATATATCTCGTCAATTGTGATTGATTCTTAATAAAAGTTAATATATTTTTTTAGTTACGATGGAAATTGACATAACTTTTATACTAAATGATCAAATTATATCCACACGATTAAATCCCGCAACAGTTCTGCTTGATTTTATCCGTAAAAATAAACGGCTTACCGGTACAAAAGAAGTATGTAAAGAGGGAGATTGCGGTGCATGCGCAGTCCTAATTGGAGAAATAAAAAACGATAACCTCAGCTATAAAGTCATAAATTCATGCCTCTTCCCTATTCAAAAGGTCATTGGTAAACATGTAGTTACAATTGAAGGCTTGAACCAAAGTGAGCTAAATCCAATACAAAGTTCATTCTTAAATGAAGGTGCTTCTCAATGTGGATTCTGTACTCCGGGGTTTATTATATCTTTTACCGGCTACTTACTTAACTCAAAGCAATTTAATTATGATGAAGCAATAAATGCGGTGGCAGGAAATATTTGCAGATGCACAGGTTATCACTCAATTATGAAGTCGATCAAGAATGTGGTTAAAGAGGAAGAAAACATTGACTTTTCTTTCTTAATTGAAAAAACAATAATCCCAGGATACTTCAAACAAATTCCGGAAATGTTAAAAAATCTATCAATTAAGAATAAAGATAATCTATCCACAAAACACCTTAAGTACAAAATAATCTCAGGCGGTACTGATCTATTTGTCCAGAAGCCCGATCAATTATTAGATTCGGATATTGAACTAATTGAAAATATCATAAAGCCAAATATTGAGATATCAGAAAATAGAATAATATTAAGCGGATCTGCACCGGTTGAAGATTTCAAGGATTTTCTAATTATCAACACTTCCCTACTTACATTTGATAAATTATTTAAATTATTTGCATCTCTGCCAATAAGGAACAGTGCGACAATTGCGGGAAATATTATTAATGCTTCCCCCATTGCAGATATTACAATTACTCTTTTGGCCTTAAAAGCAGAAATTAGATTGAGGAATTTATCAAACTCACACAGAATGATTCCATTGAATAAATTTTACAAAGGATATAAAACCTTAGATAAAACTGATGATGAAATAATTGAGTCAATTTCATTTAGTATTCCAGATGAGAATACTTTCTTTAATTTTGAAAAAGTTTCCAAACGCACACATCTTGATATTGCAAGTGTAAACTCAGCAATTTTAATTAAAGTTGAAAATGGTAAAATAAAAAATGCTTCAATCTCGGTTGGCGGTGTTGCTCCAATTCCCCTTTATCTTGAGAAAACATCAAATTTTCTAAAAGACAAAATTGTATCAGAAAGTTTAATTCATGAAACTGTAAATATTTCTCTTTCAGAAATAAGTCCAATTAGTGATATACGTGGTAGTGCAGCGTATAAATCATTACTCACCAAACAATTAATTAAGGCTCATTTTCTTGAGCTCTTTCCTACTATTATTTCATCCGAGGTTGTAATATGAGTAATTCGGATGTGATCAAACATGTGAGAGGAGAATCACTTTTTATTGATGATTTTAATGTCCCGGAAGGAACACTCTACGCGTCGGTTTTTACATCCTCTGTTGCTCATGCAAAAATTAGAAAAATCGATCTTTCAGAAGCTGAGCAGATTCCCGGTGTAATTAAAATTCTAACTTCCAAAGATATTCCGGGTATAAATCAAGTTGGTGGAATTATTCAAGATGAAACATTGCTTGCTGAGGAAGAAGTTCACTTTATTGGGGAACCCATTGCATTAATAATAGCCGAGGATGAGACTAAAGCTAAAAAAGCGAGATCTAAAATAAAAGTAGATTTCGAAGAACTTGATGTTGTAGTTGATCCACGAGAAGCATTTAAGAAAAATTTACTTATTATGCCTCCCAAAATTTTTGAAAGCGGTAATGTAAATGATGCATGGACGAAATGTGACATGGTTGTTGAGGGAACTGTCGAAAGCGGCGGTCAAGAACATCTCTATCTGGAAACACAAGGTGCGATCACCATTCCAAAAGAAGATGAACAGTTAAGAGTTATTTCCTCAACTCAAAGTCCGACTGCGGTGCAAAAAATAATTTCTAGAGTACTCAACTTACCAATGAATAAAATTGAAGTCGACGTTCTAAGACTTGGCGGAGCATTTGGCGGTAAAGAAGATCAAGCCACACACTGGGCAGTTTTTGCTGCTCTTGGATCGCACATTACTAAGAAACCAGTAAAGTTAGTTCTATCCAGAATTGATGATCTTTACATGACCGGAAAGCGTCATCCATATTCATCGGATTATAAAATTGGTTTAACAAAAGACCATAAAATTCTTGCTTATGAAGCGACTTATTATCAGAACGCAGGAGCTGTTGCTGATCTTTCTCCCGCAATACTAGAAAGGACATTATTTCATGCAACAAATGCTTACTTTGTCCCAAATGTAAAAGCAACTGCAATTAGCTGTAAAACAAACTTGGTCCCGAATACAGCTTTTCGAGGTTTCGGCGGTCCGCAAGGTAAATTTGTTATTGAAGCTGCTATTCATAAAGCAGCAAAACAACTTCACGAAGATTCTTCTGTTATTCAGAAAGCTAATTTAATAACTGAAAATGATTCATTTTATTTCGGTCAAAAGGCTAGTGATGCTAAATCTGTAACAAGTTGGCAAACTACAGAAGAAAAATTTAATTTTTCAACACTTAAAATAGTAACAGAAAATTTTAATAAAGAGAATAAATTGTTCAAAAAAGGTATTGCAGTCATGCCAATTTGTTTTGGTATTTCTTTCACAAATACATTTCTAAATCAAGCCAGTGCATTAATACATATTTATACTGATGGTAGCATTGGAGTTAGTACAGCAGCTGTTGAGATGGGTCAGGGTGTGAATGAAAAAATTAAGTTAGCCGTAGCTAAAACCTTTTCGGTTAATCCTCAAAGGATTAAAATTGAGACAACAAATACAACGAGGATTGCAAATACCTCTGCAACTGCGGCAAGTAGTGGAGCTGATTTGAATGGAAACGCTGCTATTAAGGCATCTAAAATAATATTAGATAGACTATTAAGGTTTGCAGCTGAACAACTTAATATTGAAGGGATTAAAAATATCTCAATTGTTGATGAAAAAATATACTTAAACGGAAAAGCAACAGATTTAAGTTGGAACGAACTTATACTTAAATCCTATATGAATAGAGTTAACTTGTCAGCACACGCTTATTACTCTACTCCTGAAATTTATTTTGATAAAAATATAAATAAAGGTAATCCTTTTGCCTATCATGTTTATGGTACTTCTATCACGGGCGTAACACTCGATTGTTTAAGAGGTATCTACGAAATTGACTACGTAAAAGTTGTTCATGATTTTGGCAAAAGTATAGATCATAAAATAGATTTGGGACAACTTGAAGGTGGAATTGTTCAAGGTATTGGCTGGCTTACCATGGAAGAAATAAAATATTCTGATAAAGGAAAATTGCTATCTAACTCTTTATCAACTTATAAAATACCGGATATTTATTCAGTACCAAAAATAATTGATGTAGAATTTCTTGAAGATTCAGAAAATAGATTTGGACCATTAAAGTCAAAAGCAATTGGTGAACCGCCATTGATGTATGGAATTGGATCTTATTTTGCAATTCTCAATGCAATGGAGGCTTATAGACCCAATAAATATTTTGAAATTTCCGCTCCTATTACACCAGAAAAAGTTCTAATGGGTTTATATAGTTGAGGTATACAATAGTTTGCAATTTTAAGGTAATTGTCATTCCGAATGAAGGGGAAAATCTTTGTTAAATATTAATGTTAATAGATTCTAAACTTTCTTTTTTGTTTGTAAATTAGTTTTATAATTCCATTATTAATTCAATTTTAATTATTTACCGAATAGCATTATGAAAGAACTCGATCTTTGGATTTTTATTTATAACAAAATTAACCGTAACATTAAAGTTAATCTTATGATAGTAGCTGATTCAAGTCTATCCTCACCGGGAAAGTCCGGATTTAAAATGGCTATATCGGAAGATGTCGAAACTTATGGTTCAATAGGCGGCGGAATCATGGAGTTTGATATTCTTAATGAAATAAGAGGCACACTTAGTCAACCTGAACCAATTAATTTTATTAGGAAACTGCATCATAGTAAAACTAAAGATGGCCATTCCTCAGGCTTAATCTGTGGCGGCACACAAACATTAATAGTCCGCACTCTTACAATTGATGAACGTGATACTGTTAAAAAAATAATTGATAATCTGGAAAAACAAATTAACGGCGTTCTACTAATTAAGGCTTTGGAGTTTGATTACGTTCCAATGAAGGAAAATTTAGAAGATATCACATTATCTTTTGAAGACGAAAATAATTGGCAATATGAAGAAAATATCGGTTTACTGAATACTATTTATATTATTGGCGGTGGGCATGTTGGCCTAGCTGTATCTAGAGCAATGGCAACTCTCGACTTCTTTGTTGTTACATTCGATCAGCGGGAAGATATTATTACAATGAAAGAAAACACTTTTTCTAACAAAAAAGTGATAATTCAATATGAAGATGTAAGGAATTATATTCGTGAATCAAAAAAATCTTATGCAGTAATTGTTACTCCAAATCATGATGGAGATAAAGAAGCATTAAAGTCAATCATAGACTTGAATCTTAAATACATTGGTATGATGGGAAGTTCTAAAAAATCTCAAAGTATTTTTAAGCATTTGGAAGATGAAGGAATCGATAAAATTTTATTTAGTAAAGTTCACACTCCTATAGGATTAGAAATTGGAGCTGAATCTCCGGAAGAAATAGCAATCAGTATAGCTGCAGAAATTATTAAAATTAAAAATGCCACACTTTAGAATTTGGTCTGTGCATAATTCTCTAAATTACTCAAAAGATAAAAACTCTAAATAAAATAATTATGAGTGATAAATTTTACAGAATACCAATAGAAAGACTTTATACTTGGATAGTTGAGGAAGAGAAACATAATAGAATTTTTGGTTTGTATAAAAATAACCTCTACACTCCTAGCTCACCAAATCCATTTAAAATATCAAGATATGGTCAATTGCTTGATACTCCGCTTGGGGTAGCCGCAGGTCCACACACTCAAATGGCACAAAATATTATTTCGTCATGGCTTGTAGGCGCAAGATATATTGAATTAAAAACTGTGCAAACCCTTGATGAACTTGAAGTGACCAAGCCTTGCATAGATATGGAAGATGAGGGCTACAATTGCGAATGGTCTCAAGAATTGAAAATACATGAGTCATTTGATGAATATTTGAATGCTTGGATTTTAATTCATTTGCTAAAACATAAATTTGGTTACGACCAGAGTGAAGCTGGTTTTATATTTAACTTGAGCGTTGGATATAATCTTGAAGGTATTTTGAAACCAAACGTTCAGTGGTTCTTTGATAAAATGAACAATTGCAAAACTGAATTGGAAGAAAAACTTGAGACTCTCTCCAAACTATATCCGAAAATTCATGAGCTAAATATTCCCTATCAAATTTCTGATAATATTACTCTCTCCACGATGCACGGCTGTCCTTCCGATGAAATTGAAAAGATTGGAAAATATTTAATTGAAGACAGAAAACTACATACTACAATAAAATTAAATCCTACATTACTCGGACCAGAAAGATTACGATTTATTCTTAATAACAAGCTTGGTTATAAGTTGACAGTTCCGGATGAAGCATTTGAACATGACTTAAAGTATGACGATGCTCTATTGATGATTAAATCGCTCCAAAAATGTGCAAAAGAAAACAATGTGGAATTTGGACTTAAGCTGACAAATACTTTGGAGTCACTTAACTCAACTAACTGGCTGCCACAAAAAGAAAAGATGGTTTATACAAGTGGACGGGCGCTTCATCCAATCAGCATTAACGTTGCAGAAAAGCTTCAAAGTGATTTTAATGGTGAGTTAGACATTTCCTTCTCTGCCGGAGTTGATGCATTTAATGTTTCAGACACTTTAGCGTGCAATCTTAAACCGA
>CAYXXW010000068.1:0-11357 GCA_964469115.1 uncultured Melioribacteraceae bacterium | reverse complement strand
CAAAGGTTAATTTATTAGATACTCCGGGCTACTCTGATTTTCTTGGAGCTGTTAAGTCATGTCTTCACGTTGTTGATACAGCAATTGCTGTAATTAAAGGTGCGGAAGGTGTCGAAGTTGGTACTGAATCCGCTTGGGAATATGTAAAGAAATTAGATCTTCCCGCTGCCTTAATGGTAAACAAACTTGATAATGAACATTCCAATTTTGATAATGCAGTTGCAATAGCTAAAGACAGATTGAGTAATGATATTGCAGTTATAAGTTTTCCGGTAAATGAGGGCGTTAATTTTAATTCCATTGTTGATGTAATAAAAATGAAAATGTACACTTTCAATGATCCAACTTCAAAGAAAGTGAATGAATCAGAAATTCCTGCTGAACTTAAGGAAAAGGCTGAACAATTAAGAGAAGAACTAGTTGAAAAAGTAGCAGAGTCAACTGAAGATTTAATGGATAAATTCTTTGAAGAAGGCACTTTAAATGACGAAGATTTTTCAAGAGGTTTGAAAAACGCAATTATTGCTAGAAACTTAGTTCCACTTTTTGCCGTTTCTGCAACGAAAGGCGCCGGATTATTTGACTTCTTGAACTTTGTTGTAGAATTCTTACCTGCACCTAATGAAAGAAAAATTCCAATTGCAAAAAAGGTTGATTCAGAAGAGGAAGTAGAAGTTAAATGCGATCCTTCCGGACCTGCATCGCTACTCGTATTCAAATCAATGTCTGAACCCCATGTGGGTGAGCTTTCAGTATTTAAAGTCTACTCAGGTACATTGCAAGCCGGACAAGATCTTGTAAACGAAGAAAGAAACAAAACTGAAAGATTAGGGCAGTTATTTACTTTAAATGGTCATAATAGAAAAGAAGTAACTCAATTGCTTGCTGGCGATATTGGTGCGGTAGTAAAGTTGAAAGATACTCATACAAATAATACACTTTGCAATAAAGAGTTTGCTGTAATATTACCTCATATTGAATTTCCAGCACCAGTTATTAGAGGAGCTGTAATTCCAAGATCTAAGGGTGATGAGGATAAAATATCTACAGGTCTACATACAGTTCACGAAGAAGATCCAACAGTAGATGTAGGGTTTGATCCTGAATTAAGCCAGACAATTATTTCTGGGCAAGGAGAACTTCAATTATCTTTGGCAATTAAGATGCTCAAAGACAGATATAATGTTGAAGTTGATTTGGTTGAACCGAGAATTCCTTATCGTGAAACAATTCGCGGCGTTTGCGAAAGTGCAGAATATAAACACAAAAAACAATCCGGCGGTCGTGGTCAGTTCGGTCATGTATACATAAAATTAGAACCACAGCCTCAAGGCGCTGGATATGAATTTGTTGATTCAATTGTAGGCGGTGTTATTCCGGGACGATTTATTCCTGCTGTTGAAAAAGGTCTGAAGGAAATTATGGGTAGAGGAATTTTAACCGGCAGTGTTGTTGTTGATGTAAAAGTAACTTTATTTGATGGAAACTTCCATAACGTTGACTCTGATGAAGTTTCTTTCAAAATTGCTTCATCACAGGCATTTAAGAAAGGCTTCCTAGCTGCAAAGCCAGTTCTACTTGAACCTATTTATGATTTAAGTATAAAAGTTCCTGAAGAATTTATGGGCGATGTGATGGGCGATATTTCAAGTAGAAGAGGAAAGATTTCAGGTATGGATTCTGAAGGACCTTTCCAAATTATAAAGGCTAAAGTACCTTTGGCTGATCTTTATAAATATTCAACTCAATTAAGAAGTCTAACATCAGGTAGAGGAATTCATACTAGAGATTTTTCTCACTATGAGCCTGTTCCTAAAGATGTTGAATCTAAAGTTATTGAAGATTACAATAAAGCTAAAGAAGCTGAAGCATAATAATTACCTGAAAATAACGATTTAATTTTATTAAGAGGTTGTCTTGGCAACCTCTTTTATTTATCTCGGAGTAAGTGTGGAAAAGATGTGGTCACCTTGGCGCTCAAATTATATAGATTCTTTTAAAGATGCTGAAGAAAAACAAGGGTGCGTTTTTTGTAATGCTCAAAATGATAATATTGATGACGACTCAAGTTTAGTTTTGCACAAAGGTAAATCGTGTTTTATTATGATGAACCTTTACCCATATAATAATGGGCATCTAATGTATATCCCATATAGACATATTTCAGATTATAATGAGCTAACCGCAGAAGAATTGAAGGAAATAACAAACTACAATGGAATTGCTATTAAAGCTCTAAATACTATAATGAGTCCGCAAGGTTTTAACTTCGGTGCAAATATTGGCAAAGCAGCAGGTGCGGGGATTCATCAACATCTACATTTTCATTTAGTTCCCAGGTGGAGCGGTGATACTAATTTTATGCCGGTGCTTGGTGAAGTTAAAATAATTTCTCAAGATTTACTTGTTACAAAAAAGAAGATTATTGGGGAATTTAAAAATTATACTTTTTAATCAGCAAGTAGGAAATATCTAGTATATTATTTTTTTTAAAGGGAAAAGAATGGCAGAAGAAAAACAGTTTGAAAAACTAGAGCCAATAAGAGTGGATTCTTTAGATGAAATATTGGGTCAACCATTTAAAGTTTTAGATGATGGATTTGTACGAGTAGTTGACTATATGGGTTCCGATCAATCAATTGTGCAAGCTGCAAGAGTTTCATACGGTGCCGGGACTAAAAAAGTTAGCCAAGACCGCGGTTTGATAAGGTACTTAATGAGACATCACCATTCAACCCCTTTTGAAATGTGTGAAATTAAATTTCATGTCCGTGTCCCTATGGATGCTTGGCGTCAATGGATTAGACACAGAACAGCAAATGTTAATGAATATTCTACACGTTATTCAATTGCAATTGACCAAGCTGTTAAAACATTACCAGGCGAGTGGAGATTTCAATCAAGTTCCAACAAGCAAGGGAGTGAGGGCTTTCTTGATGCTGGGTTAGGAAATGAATTGAGCATTGAAGAAGATAAACTTCACGAAGATATATGGAAAATTTATAATAGCAGAATTGAAAAAGGTGTTGCGAGAGAACAAGCTAGAAAAGATCTGCTTCTTTCAACATACACAGAAGCTTATTGGAAAATTGATTTACATAATTTGCTGCACTTTCTTCGGTTAAGAATGGATAAGCACGCTCAGTTAGAAATTAGAAATTATGCTCAAACAATAGGTAATGAAATTGTAAAAAGATGGGTTCCCCTTGCATGGGAAGCTTTCGAAGATTATCGAATGAACTCAAAATCATTTTCAGGTCAAGAGGTTGAACTATTGAGTTTAATTGCTAATAGCCAAAATGAATTAGCAATTGAAAAAGCTAAAGAAATTGGCTGGGTAAAATATAAAAATGAGAAGCTGTTAAATAATCTTGAACGAAACGAATTTGAAGAAAAATTAGAGTTATTAAAATTAAAAAAACCGTGGTAAAAAAAAACTTCACTAAAATAATTATTGCTGCAATTGCCCAAAATGGAATAATTGGACGTGACAGTGAACTTCCCTGGAATTCTGAATCAGAAATGAAGCATTTTCAAGAAACTACAAAAGGCTCTGCGGTTTTATTTGGTAAAGTCACATTTCAATCATTCGGTAATCCTCTTAAAGACAGACTTAATGTTGTAATCTCTAGAACTCTTGATACTGTAAATAGTAGTGATAATGTTGTCGTATTTCCAAATTTGGATAAAGCTTATGCGTATCTTTCAGAAAAAGGTATTAAGAAAGTATTTATTTGTGGAGGCAAGAATATCTACGAAGAGGAAATTAAAAATGCCGATGAAATGATATTATCCTGGATGAAATTTGAAGCGGAAGGCGATACAAAATTTCCTCAAATAAATTTTGATGATTGGCAAATTATGCAAAAAGAACAACATGCTGAGTTTGACGTGGTTTACTATAAGAGGAAAACAATTTTTATAGAATCAGAAAAATGAATGTTAAGTACAAAAATTAAAATATTACCTGAAAATATCTCCAACAAAATTGCTGCCGGGGAAGTTGTGCAGCGTCCTGAGTCAGTTGTTAAAGAACTGATGGAAAACTCAGTTGATGCAGTAGCAAAAAATATTGAAGTTCATATTCGGCAAGCGGGTAAAGTTTTGATTCAGGTAATTGATGATGGTGATGGTATGAGTGAAGGTGATGCTTTGCTAAGTTTAGAACGTCACGCTACTAGTAAAATTAGCTCATTGGATGATCTAAATAATATTTTAACATTTGGCTTTAGAGGAGAGGCGTTAAGCTCAATTGCTTCTGTTAGCATTTTTGAGCTAAAAACTGAGACTCCGGATTCTGATATAGGCACATTTATTCGGGTTGAAAATGATAAGCTTAAAAATGAAAAGGGAAGTTATGCAAAAGGGACTTCTATTGCAGTTAAGAACCTTTTCTATAATACTCCTGCAAGAAGGATTTTTTTAAAATCGCATGCAACTGAACTTAAACATATAATTGAAACCTTTAAAAAGATTTCTCTTAGTCACCATGAAATTACTTTTAAGTTCTATAATGATGATGAAATGATCTTCAGATTTGATGCAGGCACAAAGGAAGACAGGATACAGCAAGTATTTGCAGATAATATTTTTGATGCATTGGTCAAAGTTGAAGAAATCACAGAATACATATCAATTACCGGATACATATCAAAACCTACTTATCTTAATAAAAGTAGGGGTGAACAGTATCTTTACATCAACGGAAGATTTGTTACAAATAAATCAATTAATCATGCCGTGTTTAAAGCTTACGATCACCTCTTAGAAAAAGGAGATTATCCTTTTTTCATTCTATTCATTACTCTTGACCCAAAGAAAGTTGATATAAATGTGCATCCTTCCAAATTGGAAGTAAAGTTTGAAGAAGAAAAAAATATCTATAATTTGGTTTTGGCAGTTGTTAAAAAAAGTTTGGGACATTATGATCTAATTCCAAATATAGAGTTTGGGGAGAATGATAATTCTGATCGATTAAAAAATAAGTACTCCAATACTTCAACCCAAGACGATTTCTCCGATCGACCAGATTTTATTTCATCGCAAAATAGAAGTCCGGAAAAATCAAAGTCTTATAGTGATGATGAGATTGATCTTCTTTTTAGTTCTTTGAATAGAGATATTAAAAGAACTGCACCCAGTGACCGCTTTGATCATCCATTTGATGAAGATGAACAATCCAAAGAAGTTTATCACACTCAAACTTCTCAAGAAGAAAAAAGAGAAGAAGATTCAGTTGGAGATAAAACTTTTATTGTTTCACTACATAACAAATATATCCTTACTCCAATTAAAAGTGGATTGATGATTATAGATGCACATGTTGCACATGAACGAATTCTATATGAACAAGCAATCAATTCATTTGCAGCAAATTTACCGTTTACACAGCAGCTATTATTTTCACAAACTATTCAACTTGATCCGGCAGACTACTTGCTCGTAAAAGAACTGGAACCTCATCTCTCAAAACTCGGCTTTGCCATTAAATTTTTCTCAAAGAATGTAATTGTAATTGATGGTGTGCCCGGTGATATAAAAGTAGGCACCGAGGTTGAAGCTTTTCAAGGAATTCTTGAAGAATACAAAAAAAATGAAACTGAAAAGCAATTAGAACAGAGGGACAACCTTGCTAAATCTTATTCTTGCAAGGCAGCAATTAAAGCTGGTGATAAAATATCTGAAAGGGAGATGAGAATTTTAGTCGATAAACTTTTTGCAACTACTATGCCTTATGTTTGTCCGCATGGCAGACCAATTATTGTTAAAATTCCACTTACTGAGTTAGATAAAAGATTTGGCAGAACTTAAACCTATTATTCTATGCGATGATAGTAAAAGTTGGATTTCTTAAAATTAGTAATATTTTAGCCAGTTTGTTATATTTCATCTAAATGTTAAATTATTCCATTAATGTGAATCGAGAACTTCATGGACAAAGATAAATTTAATAAAGCTAAAAAAATTTATGAAGATAATTTTCTTAAATCGAAAAAGATTGATTCAAAATATACAACAGTCTCAGGTAAAGTTATAAATCCGCTATATACTCCTGATGATTTGGAAAGTAATAACTTTATTGATGACGTCGGTTTCCCAGGTCAATTTCCTTACACTCGTGGAATTCATTCTACAGGGTACAGAGGCAAAGTTTGGACAATGAGGCAATTTGCCGGATTTGGCTCACCGGAAGATACAAATGAGAGATTCAAATATTTACTGGCTAATGGTCAG
Source organism: uncultured Melioribacteraceae bacterium (assembly GCA_964469115.1). Taxonomy (GTDB): domain Bacteria; phylum Bacteroidota; class Ignavibacteria; order Ignavibacteriales; family Melioribacteraceae. The sequence goes on along the minus strand of CAYXXW010000068.1, from coordinate 5,123 downwards.
ACCGGTCTTTCGGTAGCTTTTGATCTGCCGACATTGATGGGCTACGATGCGGATCATGAACTGAGTAAAGGTGAAGTAGGAATTTGCGGTGTTGCAATTTCTTCACTCAAAGATATGGAAACATTGTTCGATGGAATCCCACTAGATAAAGTTTCAACATCAATGACCATTAATTCACCTGCTGCAATGGTTTATGCTTTTTATTTAGCAGTTGCAAAAAAACAAGGTGTTCCATTTGATCGTTTGAGAGGAACTCTGCAGAATGATATTCTGAAAGAATATATTGCACAGAAAGAATTTATCTATCCACCTGAGCCTTCAATGAGAATAATTACTGATATGATTGAGTACTCTACAAAGGAAGTTCCTCAATTCAATCCCGTTTCTGTAAGCGGATATCACATCAGAGAAGCTGGATCAACCGCAGTTCAAGAATTAGCTTACACTTTAGCAGATGGTTTTGCATATATAGAAGCTGCAATTGAAAGGGGAATGGATGTTGACTTATTTGCACCCAGGATCTCATTTTTCTTTAATTCTCATTTAGACTTTTTTGAAGAGATTGCAAAATTTAGAGCTGCTCGTAGAATTTATGCAAAAAGGATGAAAGAAAAATATGGAGCTAAAAACCCAAGGTCTTGGTGGTTGAGATTTCATACACAAACAGCAGGCTGTACTTTAACTGCTCAGCAGCCTGAAAACAACATTGTACGAACAGCATTCCAGGCAATGGCTGCAGTGCTTGGTGGAACTCAATCATTACATACAAATTCTATGGATGAGACTTTAGCATTACCGAGTGAAAAAGCTGTAAAGATAGCTTTGAGAACTCAACAGCTTTTAGCTTATGAAACCGGTGTTACAAATTCAGTTGATCCCTTAGGCGGGAGTTATTTTGTTGAATCTCAAACTGATAGAATGGAAGAAGAAGCAGAAAAAATATTTGAGGAGATTGATGCTTTGGGCGGTGTAATACCTGCAATTGATGTTGGTTATTTCCAAAAGGAGATAGCTGATGCGGCTTATCGCTATCAGAGGGAACTAGATGCAAAAGAAAAATTTGTAGTTGGGGTTAATGATTTTATAGAAGAAGATGAAGAAATTGATATACCAATTTTAAAAATTTCCCCGGAAGTTGAAACAAAACAAAGAGAAGAGCTTAGAATTTTAAAGGAATCCCGTAATCAAAATGATGTAAATGAATGTCTTAATGAAATTGATGATGCCGCAAGAAATGGTAAGAATTTAATGCCGACTTTCATTAAAGCTGCAGAGAATTATGTAACACTCGGCGAGATGGTTGCGGTCTTAAAAGAACCATTTGGTATTTATCAAGAGACGGTTGTTTTTTAAAGAGTAGGAGATGTAATGAAAAAAATAATTGGTTTTATATTTTTGATTGTAGTTATTTTTCAAGTTGGTTGTTCTTCATCTGAAGAGGCAACCAAAAAAACAGAGGAAACAAAGCGTGAACCTGTTAGAAAATTTGTTAATGATGTAAATCTAGATATTGAAAAAAATGTAAGCTGGGTTAATTTAATGCCTGGCACCGAACCCAAATTTCATGTCTCCGGTAAACTTTCTCTGCTTAAGGGCGAAGATTACAATAGTGAATCTACAAATCTTAAGTTTATCAAGATTTATCAAAATGGGGAAGAGCTTTATTATATTATGCCAAAGGTTATTGTTGATGAAGTTGAAGGTGCCAAGACTTTTACTTACTCCACAATAAAGGGTTTATCGATAAATAAAAATCTTAATACAAAAGAGCCGGTATTGATTGAGTTAATTTTTATAGAAGGAAAAGAAGAATTGAAATATAAAATTGATAATGTAACTGTTGAAGAGGTAATGTAATCTAAATGACTATGGACATACTTGGCCTAGCTGCACTCTTATTGCTCAGCGGTTTCTTTTCATCGTCTGAACTTGCATATGTAGTAGCAAACAAACTTAAAATTGAATTACGGGCAAGAAAAAACAGACTTGCGGCAAAATATGCTTACTTCTTTATTAATAATCCGCAAACGTTTTTTTCGACCATATTAATTTCAAACAATATTATCAATATTACTTTTGCTTCGCTAATTACCATATTTCTTGCTGATATTTACAATTTTAGTGAGCTCTCGATTCTGCTAATATCAACATTGCTTTTGCTTCTTTTTGGTGAACTAATTCCCAAATACATTGCAAGAGAATTTGCTGATGACTTAATTCTAATTGCATCAATTCCGGTTAGGGTTGTTTCCATTATTCTTGCTCCGGTTGTAAAATTAACCGATTCGATCTCATTACTTTTGGTAAGAAACAATAGCTTTTCCGAGGAAGTTTCTGAAATTATTCATCGTGATGAAATCCATTCACTGATTGATGAAGGTTCAGAAGTTGGAAATGTTGACGAACAAGACTCTGATATCATTAAGAATATAATTGATCTTGGTGACCAAAAAGTATACGAAGCTATGACTCCCAGAACGGATATTGTGGGCGTAAGCATTGATGCACACATGCAAGATGTATTAAATACGTTTATGCAGTCTGGTTATTCAAAACTACCGGTTTTTGAGGAAAACCTTGATAATATTAAAGGTGTAATTCATGTATATGATATGTTCAAAAATCCCCAGAGCGTGAGTGAGATTATAAGAGATGTCATGTTTGTGCCGGAAACCAAAAAGAGCTTGGATATGCTGCGTGAATTTCTTGATAATCGTGTATCGTTCACAATTATTGTCGATGAATTTGGTGGGACTGCAGGTATTTTAACTGTAGAAGATATAATTGAAGAAATGTTTGGTGAAATCCGTGATGAATACGATGAAGATCCCGACGTTTGTAAAAAAGTTGAAGAAAATACTTTTGTATTAAGCGGGAAGATTGAAATTGACTTCTTAAACGAAGAACATGGAATGAAGATTCCCGACGGTGATTATGAGACTATTGCCGGTTACATTACCACTAAAATTGGAAGAATTCCTTTAAAGGGCGAGAAAGTGAAAATTGATAACTATCAGTTTATAATTCTTCATGCTTCCAAGATCAAAATAAACCTTATAAAAATGTTCATTTTTCCATCAGCAGAGCAGAAATGAATCCTTTCATTAAAGAAGACATCTAATCTATTAAATTTTGTAAATTCTATCCGTAATGCTAATCTGTGCAATAAAAGTTAATAAATAAGATGAATTTACACTACATTAGTCAATCACTATAATAGAAGAGTAATTTGGAATTCGTAGGATATTTATCAGCTATTTTAATTGGAGTGTCGTTAGGGCTTATCGGAAGTGGAGGTTCAATTTTAACAGTTCCCGTCTTAGTTTATTTAATGGCTGTCGATCCAATTAGAGCCACAGCATATTCGTTGTTTATAGTTGGATTAACAAGTTTTGTCGGTTCCTACTTCTATTTTAAGAAAGGTTTAATTGATTATAAAGCCGCATTGGTTTTTTCTGTTCCTGCTCTAATTGCGGTTTTTTTAGCAAGGTACTATGTTCTTCCTGCAATGCCGGATGAGTTATTCTCAATTAGTGAGTTTCTTATTACTAAACAAATTTTCATAATGCTATTATTTGCCGTGTTAATGTTCATTGCTGCAATTTCAATGATAAAAAATAACGTTGAAGATATTAGTGAGTCGGAAGTTGTATTTAATTATCCATTAATTGTATTAGAAGGTGCTGTAGTGGGTTTGTTAACGGGACTTGTCGGCGCCGGCGGCGGATTCCTCATTATTCCTGCTCTTGTAATTCTGGCAAAACTTCCAATGAAAATGGCTGTGGGAACATCACTTGTTATTATTACCATAAAGTCTTTAATCGGTTTTCTTGGCGATCTGAGTTTGAGCACAGAAATGGACTGGGGCATTTTAACAATCTTTTCAATATTTGCAATAGTTGGAATCTATCTTGGAAGTTATATGTCTAAATTTATTTCAGGTAAAAAATTAAAGCCAGCATTTGGTTGGTTTGTACTGATAATGTCTCTCTACATTATGGGTAAAGAAATTTTTAATAATTATAATTTATAGAGGAGTTAACAGATGAGTTCATTTTTTTCAGCATTTCTCAAAGGAAATTCCGGAGTGGAAAATCTCGATTCGGTTACATTTGAGAGTCAACTAAATGAAGATAAAAATTCAGTGTTGATTGATGTTAGAACGGAAGCAGAACATTTCGATGCCAAAATACCTAATTCACTATTACTTGATTTGATGAATCCACACTTTGTTCACGAATTAGAAAAATTAGATAAATCAAAAAGCTATTATCTCTATTGTAGAAGCGGAAATAGAAGTTACCATGCCGCAAGAGAAATGATACGTTTAGGTTTTACAAAAGTTTATAATTTAGCTCCCGGAATTATTGGCTGGAGCGGTGAAATTGAAAGATAAATTTAAGAGGAGTTAATAATGTATTTTGAACATATTTATGAAGAGGGATTAGCCCAAGCTAGCTATTTTATTGCTTGCCAAAAGACAAAAGAAGCAATTGTAATTGATCCAAGAAGGGATATTGATGTCTACTTGGAAATTGCGGAGAAGAAAAATTTTGATATTACTTACGTTACAGAAACTCATATACATGCGGATTTCTTAAGCGGCTCGCGTGAATTGGCTGCTGCAACCGGAGCAAAGTTACTTTTATCTGATGAAGGTGATAAGGATTGGAAATATCAATTTGAAAATACACCTCTAAAAGACGGTGATGAAATACAAATTGGTAATGTAAAATTAGAGGTAATGCACACACCAGGACACACTCCTGAACACATTAGTTTTCTTCTTACAAATGGTGCCGCAAGTGACAAACCAATAATGATATTTACAGGAGATTTTGTTTTTGTTGGTGATGTAGGCAGACCGGATCTTCTTGAAAAAGCTGCGGGTATTGTTGGAACACAAGAGGTTGGTGCAAAACAAATGTTTGAGTCATTAAAGAAATTTAAAAGCTTACCGGATTATGTACAAGTTTGGCCAGGTCATGGTGCCGGTTCAGCGTGCGGTAAGTCTTTGGGGGCAGTTCCTAGTTCAACTGTTGGTTATGAAAAAATTGTAAATTGGGCGTTCAAAATTGAGGATGAATCAGAATTTGTTAAACAATTATTGGCTGGTCAGCCTG
>CAYXXW010000067.1:0-11391 GCA_964469115.1 uncultured Melioribacteraceae bacterium | reverse complement strand
GTGAAAAATACCCCAATGATAAAGCTACAGGTTATAAAATTGGTGATTTAAGAGGGGTTATTTCCGTTACAAAAGAATTATAATTATTGAAAGATTTGAGTTCTTTGTGAATCTACTTCGGATTCTTTCTAGTTTTTGTTTTAACCACTAAGTACACTAAGTAAAAATTCACAAAGAACTCAAAGAAAAAATTAAGAGTTCAAGGATTTTTTAATCTCCAAGAATTCACCCAATTTTTCTAAGTATTCCCAAGAATAAATACCGTCATCTTCTCCATCTTTCCATTTAATATTGATTGCATAATTTCCAACTTTCTCAATATTTGCTACTTCATATTTCCCATGTTTATCAGGTCCTTTTGGCGGCGGGGCATAATGCTTCCATAAAATAGTTTCACCTTTATTTCCTGCATCTGGAGATTCATCCCTTAAAAATGTTAGAGGATAATTAATTGCCTTACCGCTTTCCCATTCAATTGTTAGAGATTCTTTCCCATTTAATTTTATTTTCTTTGGTTTCATAAAATTGAAGATAATAAATATTCAAAAAATGAAAGATGAGAAACGAAATACGCAACTCATCTTTCTCATTTTACATCAAACTTTCTTATGTTTTTTATTTACTCTAATTATTACCCAGAATTAAAGGCAAACCATCTTTGCCAGCTCCAATTACAACCACCTTAGTGTTTGGTGATTTTGCAAGATTTTCGGTTGCCTCAATACCTTTCCATTTAAGAAGGTTTGCGTTAATTCCATCAGAAACAATTACTTGGAAATCAGCAATACCTTTGGCTTCAATTCTTTTTCTCTCAGCTTCTTGGGTTTCTTTTTGTAGGACAAATGCCATTCTTTGACTTTCTTGCTCTGCCTGCAGCTTCTCTTCGATGGATTGAGTTAAACGTGCCGGGAGTTGAATTTGTCTTAAAGGGGCATCTTCAATAGTTATTCCACGAGCACCTACATTTGCCTGAAGTTCTGTAATAATTGCAGTTGCCAACTGCTCTCTTGCCCCAGTGTAAAGAGCTTTAGCCTCAAATTTAGATGTTACACCTCGCACAACAGATCTGAACTGAGGAATTAAAATCACATTTAAATAATCTCCTTCATCTACCGTTTTGTAAATTTCATTAGCCATCGTTGGGTCAACTCTGAAAAGCAAACTAATTTCTAACTGAACTGGTAGCCCCTCTTTGGAAGGGACTGTCATACTTTCCCTGATCTCTTGAGTTTTAAAAGTATACTTAATTATTCTTGCGATAGGGTTAACAATATTTACTCCCGGTTTTAGAGTATTATCACTAACGTTTCCTAGAAAATCAACAACTCCTACTGTGCCAGCTGGTATTACTGTAAAAATTTGAACAAAAGCAAAAAGTGCTGCTCCAATAGATATGATAAGTGTCATTGTAGCTTCTTGAGCACGTTTCATTTTTTTAACATTTAGATAAATAAAGAAAAATACTACTGCTACAATAATTCCGACTATAAAAAACATGTTTCCTCCTGATATTTATTTTATTACTGATTTTATTAGCTTAACTGGTTTTATTTTTTTTGATGAAAATTGCATTGCATTTAATACTGTTTTTTTAATTTCATCAATTTTCTCTTTTTTATTTGTAAAGAGAATAGCAATCTCCTCACCTTTTGTAACTCTGTTTCCAATTTTCGGTTTAAAAAATATTCCCGCTCCTGGATCAATTTTATCTTTTTTGGTCATACGTCCGGCTCCTAATTCTAAAGCCGACATTCCAATTTGATAATTATCTACTTTTTCTAAGTAGCCTGTTTTTTCAGCAAAGATGGTTTCTGTGTATTTTGTTTTAGGATATTTTTCAGGGTGTTCCAGGTAAAATATTTCGCCTTGCTGAAGTTTTACAATTTCCAAAAATTTGTCATAAGCTTTACCGCTTTTAATCATTTCCTCAGATATGTCAAATCCCTCTTTAATACTTTTGGCTTTTCCACCGAGATAAATCATTGCACCCGATAAGTTTAATGTTACTTCATATAAATCTGGGACCTTTTCGCCTTGCAGCACTTTTATGGATTCATAAACTTCCAACCAATTTCCAATATAGTTTCCAAGTGGCTGATTCATATCGGTAATAAAAGCAATAACCTTTTTATTAAATGATTTTGCAGTTGAGATCAACGATTCGGCAAGTGCTTTAGCGTCTTTCTGAGTTTTCATAAATGCACCGCTGCCGGTTTTTACATCGAGTACTAATCCATCAATTCCTTCCGCCAGTTTTTTACTCATTATACTTCCGGTTATTAAAGGAATTGATTCTACGGTTGCCGTAACATCTCTCAAGGAATAAATCAATTTATCAGCGGGTGCAATGTCTTTAGTTTGTCCCATTAAAACAGCCCCGGCTTGCTCTAAAACTTTTTTATATTGAGTTAAAGAAAGATTGGTTCTAAATCCCGGAATGGTTTCTAATTTATCAAGAGTCCCGCCACTGTGCCCCAATCCTCTACCAGAGATCATTGGTACATTTACGCCAGCCGCAGCTACAATTGGCGCAAGAATAAGAGAAGTTTTATCGCCAACTCCTCCAGTTGAATGTTTATCAATCTTACTTCCTGGAATTTCTGAAAGATCGACAATGATACCGCTGTAAAGCATTGCTTTTGTTAAGTGAGCAGTTTCTTTTTTAGTAAATCCTTTTATAAAACCTGCCATTAGAAAAGCTGAAAATTGATAGTCAGGAATTTCTTTTTTAGTATAAGAACCAATCAAATAATTAAATTCTTCTTCCGAAAGAGAAAATCCGTCTCGTTTTTTTTTGATAAGACTAACTGTGTTCATAGTGATAACCTAAGTTATTGCTCACCTCTAATATACTTAAATTGAAATAAAAATTTCGTTCTCCTTTATTGAATTTATTTGCCAATTTAGATATAATGATACATAAATCTATTTATATTAATTAAATCTTGAGGCTTTATATGTTTGATCCCAATTATAAGTTTACTTGTGTTGATAGGTTCCTTAAATATGTGAAATATGACACACAATCAGATGAAGAATCGACCACTTTCCCAAGTGATCCAAAGCAGCTCGAACTATCAAAAGATTTGGTAACTGAATTGAAAGAAATTGGTTTAGAAGATGCACATATGGATGAGAATGGTTATGTAATTGCTACACTTCCCAGTAATACAGAGAAGGATGTACCGGTAATAGGATTTATTGCACATGTTGATACTTCTCCGGCGGTGAGCGGTAAAAATGTAAACCCCCAGATTGTTAAAAATTACCAAGGCGGTGATATTACATTGCAGAATGGAAAAGTGATTGATGCTGACAGCAACCCTGAACTAAAAGATATGATGGGATTCAATATTATTACAACGGACGGAAACACACTGTTAGGTGCTGATGATAAAGCAGGTATTGCAGAAATAATAGATGCGATGAATTACTTATCTCAAAACCCGGATATAAAACATGGAACAATTAAAATTTGTTTTACTCCTGATGAAGAAGTAGGACGAGGAGCTGAAAAATTTGATGTAAAGAAATTTGGAGCTAAATTCGCTTATACAATTGATGGCGGAACAAGAGGCGAAATTGAAACTGAAACATTCAGTGCAGATGCTGTACATATTGAGTTTATTGGTAAAAATGTTCACCCCGGTTATGCAAAAGGGAAGATGATCAACTCAATTAAAATGGCTTCGCACTTTATGGAACTATTACCAAAAGATAAATTATCACCCGAAACTACCGAAGGAAGAGAAGGTTATGTACACTGTACAACAATAAACGGAAATGAAGAAAAAACAGTTCTTAAATTTATCATCAGAGATTTTATTGATGATAAGCTGAAAGAGTTTGAAGATTATCTAAAAGAATTAGTTGATAAAACCGTTGAAGCTTTTCCTGGTTCCGATTCTACTTTCAAAGTAATTGAGCAATATAGAAACATGAAAAATGTTTTGGTTCAGTATCCTGAGATTGAAGAAAGTGCTCTTGAAGGTTTGAATAGATTAGGTATAAAACCAATTACATCGCCTATCAGAGGTGGAACCGATGGCTCACGTTTAAGTTTTATGGGTCTACCAACTCCTAATCTATTTGCTGGCGGACATAACTTCCATGCCGTAATTGAGTATGTTGCTATTCAAGATATGGAAATGGCTACCAGAACAATTGCTGAGATTTGTCAGATTTGGGAAGAAAAAGCTTAATAATTAAATACATATTTTTATGAAGACCCACTCTAAGTGGGTTTTTATTTTTAAAAAAAACTTTAGTATTTTTTAAAAAACAATTAATTGCAATAGGGTGAAAAATGTTAGCACTTGAAAAAATGACAATTTTAAATGTTTTAAAAAGAACAGTTGAAGAATTTCCAAATAATATTGCTCTTTCCGGAATTGATGACAATGTAATTAGTTACACAGAATTAGATTCAAAAGTTGAAAAAATAGCAATATTCTTAAAAGATCAGGGAATTTTAAGTGGCGATAGAGTTGCAATTTTAGCCGAAAACTCTCCCAATTGGGGAGTGGCGTATTTAGCAATTACCACAATGGGAGCTGTTGCAATTCCAATTATGACCGAATTTCAATCTACAGATGTTCACCATATTTTACGACACTCTGGTTCAAAAGCAATTTTTGTTAGTAGCAAACTTTTTGATAAACTGGAAGATTTTAATTCTGAGAATTTGACTATTTCAATTTTAATAGACGATTTTAGCATTTTACCTGATACCAAAAACACCGACCTTATCAGTCAAAAATTAAAAGAAGGGAAGCGGGAATTTGTAAAAATTCTTGATGCCGCCTTAAAATTAGTTGGTGTTAAAAACGAAGAAATTTATGAGGATGATTTATCCTCCATTGTATATACTTCTGGGACAACAGGGCATTCTAAGGGAGTGATGCTAACTCACAAAAATCTTGTTTTTGATGCTATTGCTACCACAAAGATTGTTGATATAAATAGTAGCGATAAAATGCTTTCTCAGCTTCCACTTGCTCATACATTTGAATGTACACTTGGACTAATATTACCAATATTGGTTGGGGCCTCAGTGTATTATTTAGAGAAGCCTCCTACAGCAGCAGTCCTATTACCTGCTTTGAAAAAAGTAAGACCGACAATTATGAATTCCGTGCCGCTTGTTATTGAAAAAATATATAAGATGAAAATATTGCCGGAAATTAACCGGAAAGCGGTAACACGAAATTTGTATAAAATTTCAATGGTTCGGAAAAAAATAAATGGTGTTGCAGGTAAAAAATTATTAGAAACATTTGGCGGTCAGCTTAGGATGTTTTGTATTGGTGGAGCAGCATTAGCACCTGATGTTGAGAAGTTTTTAGTTGAGGCAAAGTTTCCTTATACAATGGGATATGGCTTAACCGAAACATCTCCACTTGTAACCGGTACTGATAACGTAATAGTTAGAACAGGGGCTAGTGGTAAAGCACTTGATGGTATGGAAGTTAAGATTGTTATGAAAGATGAAGTTACTGGAGTTGGAGAGGTATATATTAAAGGCGCAAATTTAATGAAAGGTTATTATAAAGATCCTGAAAAAACAAAAGCAGTTTTAACTGATGATGGTTGGTTTAAGTCAGGTGATTTAGGATATTTAGATAATGATGGTTACTTGTTCTTAAAAGGGAGATCAAAGAATGTAATTATTGGTTCTAACGGAAAAAATATTTATCCGGAAGAAATTGAATCAGTGATCTCCGAGAATAACTTTGTCTTAGAAACATTGGTATACGAATCTGCAGGAAAAATAATTGCAAGAGTTCATCTTAATTATGAAGAACTGGATGAAGAACTTGGATTAAAAGATTGTAGTGAATCAGAAGCTCGAAAGAAAAAAGATGAACTGCTTAATGAAATTATGATGTCAACTAATAACAGAGTCTCAAGTTTCTCAAAGATTAATAAAATTATTGAACAACCAGAACCATTTGATAAAACTCCCACAAAAAAAATAAAAAGATATTTGTATAATTAAAAAAATAAGACAATCAGGTGAATGATTTTTTAATATTATTTTGGAATTCGATATCAAAATTTTTACTATATTCAATAATGTTCACTAATTCATTTGTTGTCTTTTTATCATCGCAACTTTTTGAGATTAAAAAATCTTATTTGACCCTTTCAATTTTAACGACTGGGAAAACATAAGAATTTTCAAAAATTCATTATATGCTATAGGTGCAAAATGGTAACACTAAATAAAATGACTATTGACGAGATTCTTAATAGATCAGTGAAACTTTTTTCTAATAAAATTGCACTGTCGGGGATTGACGGAAACGCGATTAGCTATACTGAGTTCAACAATAAAGTTCAAAAAATTTCAAGTTTTCTAAAAGAGCAAGGGATAGTAAGTGAAGACAGAGTTGCAATAATTAGCGAGAATACTCCGAATTGGGGAGTTGCCTATTTTGCAATTACAACTATGGGCGCAGTTGTGGTCCCTATAATGACAGAATTTCAATCAGCAGATATTCATCACATACTAAGACATTCCGGAAGTAAAGCAATATTTATTTCAGCAAAACTTTATGAAAAAATTGAAGAATTTACTTCTGATGTTTTAACAACTTATATACTAATTGATGATTTTAGTATTATACCTCATGATAAAGAAACTGATTTAATTAGTACTAAGCTAAAAGAAGGGAAACGTGAATTTTCAAAAATTTTAGATGCGGCGTTAAAATTTGTTGGTTATAAGCATGAAGAAATTAAAGAAGATGATTTAGCTGCAATCGTTTATACATCTGGCACTACAGGGCATTCAAAAGGTGTAATGCTGAGTCATAAAAACTTAGTATTCGACGCTATTGCAACCTCTGATTTTGTTAAGACTACTCCCGATGATAGAATGCTATCTCAATTACCGCTTGCGCATACAATGGAATGTACGTTAGGATTAATTTTCCCGGTGATGGAGGGTGTTTCTGTTTATTATCTTGAAAAACCACCAACTGCATCAATATTGTTGCCCGCTCTTAAAAAAGTAAAACCAACAATTATGGTCAGTGTTCCCCTTATTATTGAAAAAATTTATAAGATGAAAATCTTACCTGAAATAAACCGTAAGGCAGTTACCAGAAATCTTTATAAAGTAGCAATGATGAGGAAAAAGATAAATAAAGTAGCCGGTAAAAAATTAAAAGAAACATTTGGCGGTAATTTAAGAATGTTCTGTATTGGCGGTGCCGCATTGGCTCCCGATGTTGAAAAGTTTTTAAAAGAAGCAAAATTTCCTTATGCAATGGGATATGGATTAACAGAAACATCACCGCTTGTAACAGGTACAGATAATTTTGGAGTTCGGGCTGGAGCGAGCGGAAAAGTACTTTATGGCATGGAAGTTAAAATTGTTAATCCAGATGAGACAACTGGTGAAGGCGAAGTTTATATTAAAGGTCCAAATGTAATGAAAGGGTATTACAAGGATCCAGAAAAAACCAAAGAAGTTCTGACTGATGATGGATGGTTTAAGGCGGGTGACCTTGGATATTTTGATAAAGATGGATATTTATTTTTGAAAGGAAGATCAAAAAATGTAATTATTGGATCAAACGGAAAAAATATTTATCCCGAAGAAATTGAATCAGTTGTTAACGAAAACAGTTTTGTACTTGAATCTTTGGTTTTTGAATCCGGTGGAAAAATTATTGCAAGGGTTCACTTAAATTATGAAGAACTTGATGTAGAATTTGGATCTTCCGATGTTAAAGAATCTGAAACCAGAAAGAAAATTGATCAGCTATTAGAAAATATCTTATCAAATGTGAACAGCAGAGTTTCAACATTTTCAAAAATCAACAAAATTATTGAGCAACCCGAACCTTTTGAAAAAACTCCCACTAAAAAAATTAAAAGATATTTATATAGTTAAATATTAATTGAGGGTTTATTTGAACGCAATAAATAAAAGATGGGATTTAGCACAAGACTACGAAATAAATTGGTGGAAAAGCAGACAAGCTGATGTTGATTTTAGTTTTTATGAATATTATGCAGAGGAATTAAAAGCAAGAATTCAAAATCGCCTAACAATTAAACATAAAACAAAAATATTAGAAGTTGGTAGTGGTGCCGGTGGTATAGTTACCTATTTGAAAGAAAGTAATGAAAGATATGCAATTGATCCACTTGAAGATTTTTATAGCTCGGTAAAAAGTTTTAATGATCAAAGAGATAAAAATGTTAAATATCAGAATTCTATGGGTGAAGAAATTCCATTTGAAGATAAAACGTTTGATTTAGTTATAATGGATAATGTATTGGACCACTGTGAATTACCCGGAAAAGTAATTGTAGAGGTTCAAAGAGTTTTAAGTGATAATGGGTTAATATATTTTAAACAGAACACTTATCATATTTGGGGATCGCTAATTCGTAACTTAATGGAAAAATTTTTAATTGATAAGGGTCATCCTCACACTTTTTCTAAGACTAAATTATTGAATATGATTAGTGAGAACAAATTGAAAGTAATTCAATCCTCACGAGCGGGCTATTTAAAAACCTGGCTTCACGAAATTCGATCAAATAATCTAAAGGATAAGATTAAAGCTATTCTGCTTGTTACACGTGATAAAGTTACATACATTATTTCGAAGTAAAATTATTTTAGTTAGAAGTTTCATCCAAAGTTTCAAAATATCTTCTTATTAGTTCTTGATAATCTTTAGAGTAACCTTCTTTTAGGGATTTGAGAAGTTCTTCACGCAAAATATCTTTAGCTTGCTTGTTACTCAAAATTAATTCACCTGGTGATTCTAAATTTACATTCTGCCCTGAAAACGATTCTCTGTTTTTTTCGAAATCTCTTTCATTGATTGATCGCTGTGCATCAAGAAGTTTAGATAATATCTTTTCCTGCTTACGAATTAAATCATCATCAATTTTTTGAGTATTCAAACCGGAAACAACTTCTTTCATTTCCTCTAAAATTTTTTCAAGATTAGAAGATAGTTTTTTCGATTCTCCGGCTTCTCTCGCTTCCTTATTTAATTCTGCAAGGGACTTTTGAATTGCTGCTTGTTCTTGGGCAAGTCTTTGTAATTGAGCTTGCTGCTGCATGGTAAGCTGACCTTTCTGCATCATCTGAGTCATTTGGTTTAAACCCATTTGCTGTTGCGCCATTTTCTGGAGCTGCTGCATAAGTGACATCATTCCACTGCCTTGCCCACCGCCTTGCATCATAGCTTGAAGTGATTTTTGCAAAAGTGAAGCAGCCTCATTCAGATTTTTCATCGATTCACCTTGACCAAAAGTCGATTTCTGGCTATTATGACTTTGCATTCCGGCAAGTGCTTGGTTCATGTTGCTTTTTGCTGAGCCCAATTTTTCTCCCATCTCTGGAGTAATAGCAAATGTTTTTTGTGAAAGCTCACCTAATTGTCTTAAGATATTGTCAAGATTTTGTTTCAAATCCATTTGATCATTCGCTAAACTTGAAAGCTGTCTTGGCTTTGATTTTAATTTTTCAGTTTCATTACTCAATGATTCCTGTTCTTTTGAAAGCCCAATAATATTATCAATTGCTTTAATCATACTCTGCATCACCATTTGCTGATTCTGCATCTGCATTTGCTGCTGCATTTGCTGCATTTTATCCATCATGGAATTCATGTTTTGAGATAATTGTTCTTGTTTCTTGAGAGCATCAAAGGGATTCTGTTCTTGAAGTTTCTCCATTGCCTCTTTGGATAATTCTTGATTTTCTTGTTCGGCAAATTCTTTATTTAATTTTTCCATCTCTTCAGTCGGCATATCTGAAAGTTCACTCATTTTCTCTTGCAGCTTTTTCATTTGTTCTTCTAATGAGTTTAACTGGTTCTCAATATTTTTCTGGTTTTCGGTTAAGTCAGTATTCTCAGACTCATTTTGTTCTTTGGTATTCTTTTCTGTTTCTTGTGATAACTTCTCCAAGTCTTCTACTATTTTTTCCGTACGTTTAATTACTTCATCCATTTTTTGTTCAACTTGAATTTTCTTTAGTAAGTTCAACGTACGCTCTATGCTTTTCTGAAACATCTCCTCATTCATAGCCATATTCTCTAATGACTGCTGTACCTTATCTCTCATTAATTGCTCTAAAGATTTTTGCATATCTTCAAGAGCTTTTTTCATTTCATCACTACTCAATTCATCCATTAACTCTTGAAGCTCATTGTACATCTGCATTGTTTCTTCAGAAAGCAAATTATTTTCTGTCATCTGTTGTCGCATGTTTTCCAGTTTTTCTTGAACTTCATCAATCTTAGCAGCTATTTCCTCAAACTTTTTTACTGATTCTTCAATCTTTTCTTTTTCATTCCAATTGATTTCTTTCTCATCATGTTTAAGTTCATTGCTTAACTGATTAAGCTCGGTTTTCAGTTCTTCTGCATCTTTTAAAGTCTCGACAAGTTCTTCAATTGCAGATTCTTGAGTATTATCAGCTTCGGCAAATAATTCATTCAGAGTTGGAATTCTTAACTTGTATAAAGAGCTTTTAGTTGATTTAGGTCCGCTGACATAATCGTTATCAAATACTTCCAGATAATAAGCGATAACCTCATTTTCTTTTAAGCTCAGTCTTGCTAAATCCCAATTGTAAAAGAGAGATTGTTCAATTTCATTTTGGTCAATATTTAATTCAACTGACGTAACTTCTTTTATATTATCACCATGTTCCGAATCAGATACATAGTGGTTAAGCAGAACTTTTATAAACCCGTAATCATCTTTAACATTGTAGTTAATGCTTACAATATCATTATTTGGTATGAGTGATACCTGTTCTGGACGATTAATTTCTATTTCAGGATGCAGATCAGGGAATACCTTTATTGAATATTCAATTGGATTTTCATTTGAATTATTGTCCTTATCTAATATTTTAAAGAAATACTTATCATCGGTAAAAATTCTAAAATCACCCCTAACATTTTTGTCAATAATTTTTAGTGAGTCGGTTTTATCATCAGAGAAAAATCTATTGGCACTTACCAATTCTTTATTTGAGACAAAATCGAAATTGACTCTTGTCCCTTTCAGAGTGGTAATATTTCCATTGTTCTCTTGGACTGAAACCGGAAGCTTAGAATATTTTGGCGGGATTATCTCAAAAGTCATCTGATTGATTAAGGGCGGGGAAGTTACTGTGACTGCGAAAGTATCAGTAAAAACTTCACTTGCGTGTGCATAATAAATAAATTCGTTTTTAATATCTCTCAATTCAAGGTTAAGCAGCCCAAGTGAATCTGAATTCAAAACATGATCGGTAAATTCGGATTCAATAATAGATTTAGTTGAAACATAAATATTCTTTGGTGCATTGCCGTTTACTTTTACTTCAAGAAGAACATTTTCTCCTCTTTTAATTTTTTTATT
>CAYXXW010000066.1:0-11495 GCA_964469115.1 uncultured Melioribacteraceae bacterium | reverse complement strand
GACTTGAATTTGGATCTAATTGATAGACACCACCTCCTTCAAAGGATAACCATATTATTCCATATTTATCTTTATAAGAGCCGGAAATAATATTATTTGGAATACTATTAATATTTCCAGGTTCATTAATATACTGCTCAATTTTCTTAAGCTGATTATCAAATTTGAAATATCCATGGGTATAAACACTCAGCCATAGATTTCCTTCATTATCCTCAATAATTCTATTATGAAAAGCGTAATTTGTTTTAATCCTGCTGTATGATGCTAAATTTATTTCTTTTACAATATACTGGGATGGGGAATACTTTAAGGCTCTTCCCTCACCAGTAAACCAAATTGATCCAGATGATTCCTCGAATATTGAAAATATTTTATCCGGGCTGTAATTTGGTTTAAGATAATATGGATCGAATTTATTAGTTGATGCATTGTAAGATTTAATTCCACTGGATAAATCAGAAGTTAGTATTAGTCCATTTCTTAACTGCTTAATACTATGTACTTCTCCCCATACCGTTTTCTTATTGGAACTATCTAATTCTATGTTAACAAATTGATCTGAATTTTCATCATATCTTATAAGACCAAGCTCGTTTAAAGCAAACCATATTCGACCTTCTTTATCTAGCATTGAATCATAAAACCTTGGTGGGCTCTTAAATGGAATATTATCAAGAGTATATTTAGTAAATTTATCAGTTTTTCTATCTAATTTACCGATCAAGTTAAAACAGGCAACCCAAATATTATTATCCAAATCCTCAATTACTTGGAATACCTCATTATCCGGGAGGGTCTCTTCATCGCCTTGTATATTTTTGTAAATTTTAACTGATTTACCGTCGCATCTGTTCAGCCCATCCCTCGTTGCAATCCACATAAACCCGTAACTATCCTGAAAAAAATCTGTCACTAGGGTGTTTGATAATTTTTCAACCTCGCCAAATTTCTTAAAGTGAAAATTTTGCTGAGCTTCTGAGATAGAGAATGTCATTAAGATTATTATTATAAATAGCTGCTTTAATTTCATGTTTACCTATTATTTCAAATTTTTTGTTAGTTAGTATAATTTGTACATAACTATTTAATTAGAATTTATTTCACTTTAATTACAACAAAAGTAACATCGTCATCTGGGTCAGCATCTTTAACCCATTCCGAACCGGCAGTTTTAAGTTTAGAGATAATATCTTCAGGTGCTTCAATAGCTAATTCTTCAAATAAATTTCTGGCTCGTTTGTATCCATACATTTCTTTATTATCATTAAGCAGTTCAGGGAAACCATCACTCATTAGGAGAATAGTGTCTCCTTCTCCTAGTTCACTTTCTATAAGTGAGTATGGGAAATTGTTAAATGTTCCCAATGGCATTCCTTTCATTACATGTTCTTCAATAGTTTGGTTTTCTTTCTTGTAAATAAATACAGGAGGCATACCTGCTGCTGACATTTGAACTGTGTTTCCCGTTATTTTAAGCATTGTCATACACATGGATAATTTCTCCATTTGCATTAACTTTAAGCATCTAGTCATTTCATGAAATGTTTCCACTATATTAGGATTAGGTGCAAGAACATTGAATAGGCTTTTAGTAGTTGTAACCATTGTACCGGCTTTCATCCCATGTCCGGTTGCATCACCAAGAACAACAGTAAGAGTTCCATCCAATCCTATATGGAAATCATAATAGTCACCACCTACTTCGGTAGCCGTTTGCATATAGACTGCTATATCAAGATTAGGCAATTGCGGGAGCTCTTTTGGAAGCATTGATAATTGAAGCTGTCGTGCTTCTTCAAGTTCTTCACTTTTTCTCTTATTCTCTGCTTCAAGTAAGGCGAACTGCGCTTTTCTCTTTTCAATACTAAGCAGTCTAGCACGCTGTATCCTATCGATGGTAAAAATAACTAGACCGAACAATAATAAGTATCCTGCATAAGCCCAATATGTTCTCCACCAAGGCGGTGATATGATTAATCTGATTGATTTTCCTTCTTCGTTCCACAAACCGTCATTGTTTGAACCTTTTACTCTAAAGACATATTCACCAGGATCAAGATTTGTGTAAGTGGCTGTTCGCGCATTCTTCACATATCTCCATTCATCCTCATAGTTCTCTAACATAAATGCATATCTATTTTTTTTGGGATTAGCATAATGTAAACCGACATAATCAAAAGAGATATCATTCTGCCAATATGCTAATACTATTTCATCAGTATTGGATATTTGTTTTTTGAGAGGCGAATCTTTGCCATTCTTTAAGGATTCATTAAATAGTTTTAAGTCGGTAATAACTAATTCAGGTTTAACATTGTTATCTTTAATTTTAGATGGGTAAAAAGAATTAAACCCATTAATGCCGCCAAAATACATTTCACCACTTGGACTTTTATAAAGAGATCCGCCATTGAATTCTTCACTCTGGAGGCCATCATCCACAGTATAATTCCGGAATTGAAAAGTATTTGGATTAAATTTGCTGATACCATTATTAGTTGATAACCAAAAATTTCCATTTCCATCAGGCAAAACACCGTAAACACCATTATTGGGGATGTCACTATTCATTTCTGTAAATCTTAAAAATGTCTCAGATTTTGGATCAAATCTATTTAATCCTCCACCGTAAGTTGAGATCCAGAAATAACCCTTTTCATCCTCATATATATTCATCACATTTTGATGGCTTAAGCTATTTGTGTCCATAAGATCAGGCACATAATATCTGAATGATTCATCTTCCAAATTGAATATGTTGATCCCGTTGGTGGTACCTGTCCAAAGCTCTTTAGGATTTGATTTTGAACGCAATACAAAACGAACATAATTCGCTCTGCTATTAAGACTTTTTTCACTTTCAGGATCATAAGTGTAGGTTTTAAAACTATAATCATTTTTATTAAATTTTACCAAACCAGCCCCATTAGAACCATACCATAAAAACCCTGGCTGATCTTCAAGTTCAATTATATTATAATTAACAGAATTTAATCGGGATGTTTTATCTTCTGGGTCAACATAAAATCTTTGAAATGTTTTTTTCTGTTTGTCAAATCTATTTAGACCATTAAAAGTGCCAACCCATAAATATTTACCATCATCATAAAGTGCTGATGAAAAATTATTACTTAATGTAGTATTATCATTTGGATCGTTTGAAAAATACTGAAACTTTTTACTACTTTTATCATAGGATAGTAGTCCATTAGAAGCACTTGCAGCCCATAATATTCCATTCTTATCCTCAACAAAGGCTCTTACAGCATCACTTATTACTCCAGAGCTGGTTACTTTTTTAGGTTCAAAAAGATTGAATTTTATAACAGAATTATCGTATTTATTAATTCCAGCTAAATCTGATCCAAACCATAAAACACCTGATCGATCACTATAAATTTTTGTAATGAATGAGTTGGTTATACTAGATTCATCTTTACTATCATATTGAAACTTTTGAATTTTTGAATTAGTAAGATTAATTTTTAATACACTAGGTTTTTCTAAATCAATATCATCAAGTCCATTTTTATAATATGAACTAGCTATCCATAAATTCTTTTCTAAATCAGTTTCAATTGCTGCAACAATAATATTTTTAAAGTCACTCTCTGAATCTTTAATGATAAACGGTTCTAAAATATTTTTTTCTCTATTGTACTTAAACAATCCGGAGCTAACAGTACCAATCCAGATATCTCCTTTCTCATCCTCTTCAATACATGAGACAGCAATATCAAATATCTGATTCTCAACCTTAATAGGTTGGAGGCGAGGGATATTATTAGAATAACTAATTTTAAATACATTAATTTTGCCCTCACCGCCTACCCATAAATATTCATGTTTATCTTGATGAATAATATTTAAGAATCGATTTGTAAGTAAAAATCCCTTAGGAAGTATATTTTCCATATGGTAAAAAGTGTTCGAGCGAATATCGAAATAATCAAATCCATCTCTGGGCGTAACTATCCAAATATTACCAAATTTGTCTTCGCTAATATCTCTAATAGTATTGCCGCTAATTGCTTTTGGATCAAAATTATCACTAATATAGTTAGTGAATGTTTCCGTGTCATAATCAAATTTACTCAACCCCCCAAAAGAGGTACCGGCCCAAAGATCACCATTTGATGAAATATGAAGTGTGTTAATAACATTATCAGCTAAAGAATTGGTATCACTTGGCACTTTTTTATAAACCTTAAATTCATATCCATCATATCTATTCAAACCATCTTCAGTTCCAATCCATATAAACCCATGGTTATCTTGAACAATATCAAAAACTCTATTTTGAGATAACCCATCACTCGTTGTGAGCTTATCAAATCTCACAGGTTTATTTTGGGCAATTATAACATTTGCAAACAATGCAGCTAGAATTGCAATTTTAATTGTTCTACTAATTATATTCATTAAAATAAGTTTGTACATTAAATCCTTAAATTTTTATTTAACTTTTATAACCACAAAAGTAACATCATCATCCGGATCCTTATCACCAACCCATTTTGATTCTTCTTCTTTTAAAGAACTGATTATCTCTTCAGGAGCTTTCTCTGCTACATTCTCAAAAGAATTTCTAACCCTCTGATAACCATATAGTTCACCTTCGGAATTTAAGAGCTCAGGAAATCCATCGCTCATAAGAAGTAAAGCGTCACCGCTGTTTAGTTTTGTTTCCTGCACATCGTAAGGATATTTATCAAATGTGCCCAGAGGCATTCCTTTTATTACATGTTCAGAAACACTCTTTTCACTTTGTCTATAAATTAAAATTGGAGGCATGCCTGCAGCAGACATCAACAACTTATTATTATTTATTTTTACCATTGTCATGCACATTGAAAGTTTTTCAAGCTGCATCTGTTTTATACATCTGCTTATTTCATGAAAAGAATATAGAATATCGGGATTAGCACCATAACTATTGAACAAGCCTTTAACAGCAGTAACCATTGTGCCGGCTTTCATTCCGTGCCCGGTTGCATCACCTAAGACACAAGTAAGAGTACCATCTAACCCAATATTAAAATCGTAATAGTCACCTCCTACTTCGGTCGCTGTTTTCATATAGACAGCAATATCCAGTTGGGGCAATTGTGGCAACTCCTTAGGGAGCATAGATAATTGTAAATTTCTTGCTTCGTCCAATTCCTTTTTCTTCTGATTAAATTCTAATTCCAATGCACGTCTTTCTGATTCTGTGGCTTTTGCTTGTAGTTCAGCAGCTTCAGCTCTGTGTTCAGCATCCTGGATTTTCATTCTTTCTTTAGCTTTCGATAATAATCTTCTTCTTTGAAATCTATCAACACCAAATATTATTCCAATAAACACTAACCCATAACCTATATAAGCCCATAAGGTCATCCACCAAGGAGGTAGAATTGTAAAATGAATTGCCTTGCTATTTTGATTCCATACTCCATCTCTATTAGACCCTTTGAATTTGAAACTATATTCACCCGGGTTTAAATTAGTGTAGCTTGCATATCTTCTATTATCTCTTATCCATTCTGTGTCATAACCTTCTAACATATATTCATAACGGTTTTTATCAGGACGGGAATAATGGAGAGCAGCAAATTCAAAGGAAATATCATTCTGGCTAAATGGAAGAGAAAACTCTTCTATATTATAAATTGAGTTGTCAATAGGTGAATCTTCACCCATTTGTGATATGGATTTATTTGAAATCTTAATATCTGAAAAAACAAGAGTGGGCTCAGCTGAATTTATTTTGCCCGATTCAAATTCATCCAATCCATGATCACCACCAAAATAAAATGTACCATCACTAGTTTTTAATGCAACAAGTGCTATAAAATCTGTTCCACCTAATCCATCTTGAGAATCATAATTTACAAAATCAACCGTCTCATCTTCATGATTAAATCTCATGTGTGATAAGCCATTTCTTGTTGCCAGCCAAAGGTTTCCGTCATCTTCTTCTAAAATAGAAGCTATAAAATTTGTTGGCAATCCATCTTCTTCCGTAAATAATTCAAAATTTTCAGTCTTTGGATCAAACTTATTTAGACCCCCGTTTGTTGCTAACCATAAATTTCCTTTTGTATCTTCATGTATATATTGCACACTATTATCACTCAATGAGTTCGAATTCCCTTCTTTGTGTTTATAATACTTTATACTTCCTGTTCGCAAATTATATTTATTTAATCCCTCAGCATCAGTACCTATCCATACTATTTCGCCACTCATATGAATTGATCTAATATTTCTTCCGCTGATAATTAATTGTTCTTCGGTTTCTTTTAGTAAATCTGCTATTTCATTTACTTCGTTTCTCCCCAACTCAATAATTCTTATACCCCAAAAAGTAGAATCATAAGGGGCATCAGCATTCCAGTTTGCATATGAGTGACTGTCATCAGATTTATATCTCAACTTATAATTTCCAGGAGTTATCTTTAAAAGGTTAGTTTTTAGTCTATTTTTAACTGCGTTACCCAAATGATAATTTTCTTCTACAAATTCTGAAGACCAAATTACATTTCCTTCTGCATCCTCAATCCATCCAAAATCAGACATCAAAGAATCTGTTGGTACTCCTTCTCCCGCAGATACAACTAGAAATTCTCTAGGTTTTGTAATACTAAAATCAGAAGTTAAATCTTGAGAGTTTCCAACTTTCATTATTTCTGAAGCTATTTTTCCAGTATTATTTTTTTGATTAATAATATCAAATAACTTCTGAGGGTAAGTAGCTAAATTATGATCATAAATTCTTTTAACAGACATAGTTATTGGATCTATTAGATGTACGAGTCCATTGCTCCCAACCCATATTTTTCCATTAACATCTTTGTACAAATTTCTTATCAACTGGTCGTTCAGACTGTTTCTATTAGTTGAATCATTTTTAAACATATTTACAACCTTAAAATTTTCATCTAGTTTAACTACTCCATCACCCCAAGTGCCAAGCCAAAGAGAACCATCTTCTTCCTCCAAAATTGATCTAACTGAACCACCGAACATATCATTCTTAAGATTAAGAGGTATTTGTTCAAATTCTTTTTTTTCTTTATCAAATAAATTTAATCCAGCTCCTCTTATTCCAACGTATAGTTTCCCTTTTCTAAATTTTGACTCATACAATCTAAATATTTCATTCCCGCTTATACTTTTTCTGTTAGTTGCATCGCTTACATAAAGTTTAAATGGTTCTCGAGCGGGATCATATTTGTATAATCCTCCAATAAAAGTACCTAACCAAAGTATTCCTGTATTGTCGGTATAAATAGTTTTTATCATTTTGTTATAAATACCAGGACGATTTTTATAAAGTTCACCAAAGTCAATTTGCTTAAAATCATCTGAGATTCCGTCAAACTTATAAAGACCGCGGTGATCTTTACCAATCCAAACGTTTCCCTCTCTATCTTGTGTTATGCCCGTATTATATTCAAATAGGACATAACTCGACCTATCTTTAAAATGTATTATTTCCTTTATCTCACCAGTCTGAGGATTGTATTTATAAATACCACTTTGTGACACTAACCAGAGCTTTCCGCTTTGATCACTGAATATTTCAGTCAGATTATTAAAATCACGAGAAAAATCAGTACTTTCGCTTTTATCTTTAATTTCAGCTTCTGTAAAGGTTTGTTTCTCTTTATCATAAAACATCAAACCAAATTGGTTTGTCCCAATCCAAATCTTATTATCATCATCTTCACAAAGAGGAAAAGCTACAATAGTTTCCTCAACGGTATGAACTGAATCCTTGTACAAATATTTATAATCTTCAAATTCATTTGATTCTCTATTATACTTCAGTACTCCTTCGCCCAACGTACTTACCCATAAATTATCTTCAGAGTCATACAGAACTTTTAATGTTTGCGGATTAGTTGGAGATGGATTTGGAAGTCTTTCTTCAAAGTCGTAATTGATAAAATTATTTGTTTTCCGGATGTAGTGAGCTAAACCTCCATGTGTAGCAACCCAAAGATCTCCTCTATCATCTTCAGTAATATCCCAAATTTCACCACTTATTATGCTCTTAGGATTACCTGGGATATTTTTAAAAATCTGGAAGCTATAACCATCATATTTATTTAAGCCATCTTTTGTCCCTACCCATAATAATCCATACTTATCTTGGTAAATACAATTAACTTCTGCATTAGATAGTCCCTGAGGAATAGAAATATTTTCCGGTTCAAATTTTTGCGCTGTTATAGTAGAATTATTGAAAAATAACCCTATTAATAGAAGAACAAAAATAATTATAGTTTTTCTTGATTTGCTCATATTTCCCCTTGAATTGAAACAAATAATACTTATGTATATTATTTGGGATATTGTATCTTATTTATAGTTAAATTTTTTTATTTTCGTATTATATATAGAGCTGTTATATCGTCACTTTGGATTTCACCATTGCTGTGAAGTTTTACATCCGCAACAATTGACTCGATAAAATCATTAGCCTTATCAGGAGTGACTTCAGCAAAATATTTTTCCAATTTTTCATCTGAATATTCTTCATCCTCATTATCCATAGCTTCAGGAATTCCATCGGAGAAAATAAATAGACGTTCCCCTTTTTCTAATGTTAATTTTTGACTATCAAATGGCAACCCCATATCAAACATTCCAAAAGCTACACCACCAGCATCAATTTTATCAATAATTCCATTTTTCCTCAAGATGAGAGCAGGATTATGGCCAGCGTTAATAATATCAATATCACCAGTGTTAGGATTTAGAATCGCAATTAAGAAAGTAATAAATTTATCAGCTGTTGAAGATTTATAAATAATTGTATTCATTTTAACAGCCATATCGGAAAGTAGAATATTGGAATCAAGATATGAGCGGAGAGAGGCATCCAATGTACTGACCAGCAATGAAGCTGGCATGCCTTTTCCAGTAACATCTGCTACAATAAATGCATATCGATCATTATTTAGTTTAAATACGTTATAATAATCGCCGCTAACCTCTTTACTGGGAATATTAATACCTGCAATATCATAACCTTCAATATCAGGAAGTTTAACAGGAAGAATTCGTTGCTGAATTTCTGCAGCAACTTCTAATTCTCTTTTCATTGCTTCATTTTCTAATGCTTCCTTATTTGCTCTGTCAATTTCTATGGCAGCTTGTACTTGTCTAGAAATTGCGCCAAGTAGGAGTTCATCAGTCTCATCATATTCTGCAATTCCTTCTCTGCTTTCTTTTTCACAGATTACAAATTCATATTTATTACCATGATCAACAAACGTTTTTATTAAACTGCTCTTTGTATCAGCCACTTTGAATTCAAAACCGGGCGGGAAAAAATAATCTTCCACTTCTTCAGAGGGTTTTGTAATCATTACTTTTCCAAATGAGGAGTTGGTAAGTGATATTGCACGCGATAATGCTAATTCGAATAACTCTTCGCTAATTCCAATTTTAGATAATTCAATACCGGTATCAATAAGACTATAAAGTTGAGAGACTCGATTATTTAATGAGAATATTAGCTTCTTCTCCTTGCTTTGAGAAAGAAAAGCCTGGTAAGCGCTATCAAATATCTGAATAAATATTTGAAAAACAATTTTATCTATTTCAAGATAGGCTGTCCCATCAAATTTTTTCCCAATTACAATTCCAAGTAGAGATGAATCAACAAGATGAACCAAGGCGTACATTCCGATGGACTCATCACTGGAAATTACATTAGATTCCTTTTCTTCAAAATTTAAAATAAGTTCTTTATGATCCTCATTTTCCAATTTTAGAAGATTTACCCATTCTTCACTATTTTGTGGTTGATGAAAAACGCTGACTTTATTTGTAATATAATTGCCACGAAGTATCCTATCAAACTGACTCGCCATACCGGATAAAGAAATAGCGTTAGAGAGAATATTAAAACTCTCTTGAAATGACTTTACTTGAAATGATAGTTTTTCGGTAATATGATCAACTTTCAAAGAATATCTCCCAAATTATTTTATATCTTCAACCGAGGCAACTTTTTCTGCAAATTGGAAAAGTCCCATAATTGTAAATGTCTTCTCGATAGAAGGATCCAGATTTGAGAAATATAATTTTCCACCCTTATCATTTAACTTTTCAATAATTTCAATTAAAAATGATATTCCAATAGAGTTAACTACTTTAGAGTTTTCAATATCAATTAAAACTTTAGTTGTTCCGTTTGTATAATGTTTTTCAAATTCATTCACTATTGATTCGCCACCAGTATTATTTATATACCCATCAGTTTTAATCATTAGGACATCATTCACCATAGACGAGGTTAATTCAAATTCTTTCATTTTATAATCTCCTTAAGATAAATTTTTAGTTATAGTAATTTTTGTTCCGTTATTACCGGAAGCAATTTCAAAATCATCCGACATTGATTTCATTAATTTTAAACCCCAGCCACGTTTTCTTGAAGAACCAAGTTTATCTTGAATGTTTGGCTCCTCAATACTATCGGGCTCAAAGCCCTTTCCATAGTCTGTAATAAGAATTACCAATTTTTCTTTGGTCATGGTAAAGCTAACACTCACATAGGGGTTCTCCTCACCCGAATGTTCCATACCATTGATAATTCCCTCTGTGACAAGAATCCGTGCTTCCCCTATCTTGTCATCAGATATTCCAAGATGCTTGCCCATCAGCTGCAAACCTTCTAGGGCAACCAACTCAATATCTTTCACATTGGGAAGTTTAATTTCAAGATTAATATTTTGATTCATATTTTTTCTCAAATTAATTAGAAGTCAGTTAAATAAGATTAGATGTCAGTAATTAAAAAGTAATATAACTAATTATTTAATTAAAGCAATAGGGAAAAATCGCTAAGAGGTTATTTTATAGTAAGTTATAAAGATATGTTTATCTTTTGCTTAGATGACTGACAGAATAAATAAATAGAATTATTTTCAATATTAAGATGAAGTTCCTGAAGAAAAATATTTATATAAATAAATTTTTTGATGAAATAATTGGAAGATTTGGTGGAGGTGGCGGGAGTCCCGCCTATACATTTATATTATCTTATTAGTATTTACTAACTTTTACCCGCATTCATTAACTTATTGTCTTATAATATCTTACATAATTAACTTCATTCCCATCTATCTTTTATTATCGCATAAATATTGCATATTATAGCACATTTTTGTGAGAATATTGTGAGAATAAATTGAACCAATATTTTATTATCAGTATATTATAATAGATAGTTAGGAAATATACTAATGAATATAAGATTTTATTTGGAAAGAAAGAAGAGCCTGTCTGGGCAAAAAGCCATTTGGTGTTACGTAAGAGAAAAAGAAAAATCAATCTATATTAATACTAAAGAACGAGTTGAAGATGAGTATTGGGACAAGAATGTAAAAAGAGCCGATGACAAAAGAACAAAAGATAAAATTCTGAAAGGAAGCTTGCAAGGATTAAACAACTACCTAAATCAATTTGAAGGAAAAATTAAAGAAATAATTAGG
>CAYXXW010000065.1:0-11552 GCA_964469115.1 uncultured Melioribacteraceae bacterium | reverse complement strand
CAAAATTTAGACTGGAACATTTTAGATTCAAATACTGCAGAAATAAAATTTACCGATGGCGATATATCGGTTGTTGCAAAGTTATATTTTAACTCAGAAAATTTAATAAGCAAGATAGAAACCTACGATAAATATAGAGCTTTAGAAGAAGGCTATGAGAGATCTTTGTACACAGTTTATTTATCGGAATATAAAAAGTCAAACGGTTTTATGATCCCAACATATATTGAAGCTGAATGGGATTTGAAAAGCGGTAAGTTTAAGTATGGTAAATTTAGAATAGAAAACATTGAGTATGAATAGTGACTTCTGAACAAATTATTTCTGATCTAAAAAAATTGAAGAACCAAACCAATATTGATGGAATGGCACGTTTTGGTATTAATCCCGATTCCGCGTTAGGAATTTCTATTCCGCATTTAAGGCAAACCGCGAAACGAATAGGTAAAGATCACAATCTTGCATTAGAGCTTTGGAACTCGGGTATTCACGAAGTTAGAATATTAGCAACAATGATTGATGATCCGGCAAAAGTAACAAAATCACAAATGAATAAATGGGTGAAAGATTTTAACTCTTGGGATTTGTGCGATCAATGCTGTAATAATTTATTTGGGAAAACTCCCTTTGCAATTGATAAATCTATTGAATGGGTTGATAGAGAGGAAGAGTTTATAAGACGTGCCGGCTTTGTTTTAATGGCAGTTTTATCTGTTCACAATAAAAAGATGAGTGATAAAGAATTTATTGCATATTTTCCATTAATTGAGCAGTATTCAGTTGATGAGCGGAACTTTGTAAAGAAAGCAGTTAATTGGGCTCTGCGTCAGATGGGTAAACGAAACATTCGCCTTAATAAACAAGCTATTATATTGTGTGAAAAATTAATGCAGTCAAATTCCAAATCAGCAAACTGGATTGCCAAAGATGCACTAAAAGAATTAACATCTGAAAAAGTACTAAATAGATTGAAAAGTAAAAAGGAGAAGTTAGAATGATCAACATAATTGAAACAGAAAACGAAAAACCTATTTGTCCGCATTGCGAAAAAGAGTTAAACAACATTCTTGCGCAAAAAAGTTCATCATCGTTTGGCGTTAGATTTATTTACTTCTGTGATAAGTGTAAAAAAGTTTTAGGCGTTTCGCACCGTAAAGGTTTTTGGATGGGCTAAAGTGGAAGTATAATGTAAACCACAACAATAAGTTGTGGTTTACATTAAATTCTAATCAACACTTAATTCAACTAACTTTGAGCTTACACCGGTTAATACAGAAACTTTTCTTGTTAACTCTTCTTTTTGTTCCTCTGTTCCATAAAGCTCAAGAATTAATAGCCCCTCATCTGAGCAGTTTTCTAAAACACCGTCATGAATTCCTAATCGAGTTTTAATAATGCATCCCCAAGCTGTTAATATTTGCTGTACTTTTACTGCGTCTTCTTTTCGCTTACCAATCAAAATCAGCAATATTGATTTCTTCATAATATCTCCAATTGTTTTATGATTGTGAATTAAAATTAAGCTTAAAAGACATGATTATCAAGTTTAAATAATTAAGTGGGGGGCTAAAAATATTAAAATAAAAGATGATTGATAAAAAAAATGAATTCTAGTAAAAAAAAGCTGCTCCAAACTACAAATAACTCAATTTGAAGCAGCTGAATATACTAATCAAAGAATAAACTTAAAGATAAATAAGCAAACGTAGCACCACCACCGGCTAGGTTATTCAAACCTTGGCGGAGTACATCACTATTTACAGTTCCATCAAGGGAAAGGTTTCCTAACTTCAAGCCTAGGCCAACATAAGCTCCTGTTGGACCATAAAGCGTTTGACTTGATTCATTAATAGTAGTTGCAGATGCTGCAGTCTCTGAACTTGTGCTTCCGGTAAGGGAAATATAACCAAAACGGGCATCCAGCCAGTCAAGCATTCCCCATTCAGCCCCTAAATTCCATGCAGGAAAGAAGGATGTTGAATTCGTAGTTTCAGGGGAAACATTGTCCACAGAAGGTTGTGTTACACTAAGTGAGGCAAAAGAAGGTCCACCTGCAAATAAGAAATCACCACTTTGATATGAAATACCAACACCAAATATAATTGCAGATGTTGATGGTATATCTGTACTAGTAGATCCGCCGCCAGCATCTGGGATGTCGGCACTTCCGCCGGAAGTTGCAAAAGTAAATGCTGGGACCACTTTAAATTTTGAGGATAATGTATAGAATCCTCTTGCATTTATACTTATATTGGTTTGACTTACACTTGTCTCACTTCCTCCGGCAGGATTATTTGAAGCACTGACTAATTGAATTGAAGCACCGGCATCCAATAATAATCCACTACTTATATTACTTAAATAACCAAAATTAAATCCAAGCTGGCTAGCAGAACGTTCACTGGAATTTCCTCCTGCTGGATTTGTTTCACTTGATGTTCCCGCATAAGCAAATCCAAAACCGAATTTATTTTTTCCTTGCTTATATGAAGCCAAAATTTCCAAGTTGTTATTCATTGGAATAATTCCAGCACCAGTAATTGTATTAATTTCATTCACGATACCACCGGGATCAATATTAGCAATTGAAAACTGACCTCGAAAATCGTTACGTGTGAGCAGGGCTCCCATAGTTAGATTTGGAGCTACTTTAAAGTTAGCACCGATAAATTGTCCTGCGCCGTCATTACCAAAAGCAGTTTGAGTGGAGCCTAGATCACCAAAAATAAAATTATCATATTCAGCTGCCCAAGCG
Source organism: uncultured Melioribacteraceae bacterium (assembly GCA_964469115.1). GTDB lineage: Bacteria > Bacteroidota > Ignavibacteria > Ignavibacteriales > Melioribacteraceae. The sequence continues at coordinate 8,797 of CAYXXW010000065.1, read as the reverse complement.
GGATTAATTGTCATATAAAATGGATCAATAATATAAGGGTTAGCCCCCATTGATTGAATTCGTGCAAATCCACCGGTTTTTTCTTTAACTACTTGAGCATTATGATTTAATACTAAAATAAAAAGAACCGAAATTGTCAAAATAAAGTATTTTTTTAACATTCTTCCTCCTGAGATTTTTATAACATATTTAATTATCATCCTATAACCAATTCCCAACCGAATAAAATCGATCGTGTTTTGGTACTAATCTTATTTTACTATTTTTTACTTTTTTATTAACAGTTTTTAATGCAGAAATTAAACCTCTAAAACCAAACATATCTCCTCCTTTTTTTTAATTAGTAAAATTTTATTCAGAAAACTTAAATAGACAATTAAACTGATATCTTTTATTTTCATTAAACATAATAAAAATTTCATCATTGTGTTTCTCAAATAGTTGATTTGCTTTATCAAAAAGTGCATGTGTATTTGTATATATGGTTTCTAATCTTTCCTCAGTAAGAAATTCATCTATATGATTATCAATGTTTTTTAGTTGAATACCATACTGAGAATAAAAACCTTTCATCACCAATGTTTCAAAACCGTTTGCTAAATCTATATTTGTATCAGCAATATCATCTATAATTTGAGTGCCAGCTGTCATATACAATATTCCATCCATAAGATCTTTAATTCGATCATTCTGTAATCCAAAATAATGAAATAGAATCTCAAAAATAGAAAATGAAGGTGCCGACTTTACTCCAAGATGCCAAGATTCTTCCCAAGTGAATGGGCATTCTTTCCATAAATTACTTAGCTCAATAAATTGGACTTTTGAATATTCTGCAAAGTGCTTATTAAATATAGTTTGTGGATTAAGATGCTGGAATACTTCTCCAAATATTTCTTCAGCAATCTTAATTAAACTTAAGCCAATATATATTTTCTCCTTACTTTCATTTGGACTATCTACGTAGGAATCCAATATCATATATCCCATAATACCAGGAATTATTGGTTTTGTAATTCTTTCCAACATTTCATTATCCATATCAAATTCATTATGCCAAATCCAAAATAAATAATATAACATATATTTTGGCATTTCATTTTCTACCCTATTATTTTTCTGGAAACTACTGAGAAAGTCGCTAGTCAAATTATAAATATTCAATTTATCTTTTATTAGTTTTGTACTTTCTCTTAAATAGTTTTTTTTTAAAGATTTATAATTTGAATTTTCAGCCAGATATTGAAGTGAATGGATATTTGATTTATTTGAGGATAACAAATATGTAAAATCAGTTTTGTTTAGTGAGTCATAGATTTTTCGAGCATATTTTATATAACTCATATAAATATGTTGTTTATGGAGGTTGTATGAATTAAAATAACTATTAAGAAATTCAATTGCATGTATAATTTATCAATTTATCAATTACATTTCAATGATTTTGTCAATATTTTTTTTAAATTGGTAGAAAGAAGAATAATCAGTTACTTAATTATTAATTTTTCTTCATTTAGATAAATGAATATTGAAATTTTGAGTCAACTTTAATTTCAGGAAAAACTAAAAAATATGAATGCACTCGAAGTAAAAAACTTAACAAAAACTTTTGACGGAGTTACAGCAGTTAAAGATGCTTCGTTCGAGGTTCCCGAAGGCTCTATATTTGGCTTGATCGGTAGAAACGGAGCAGGTAAAACTACAACCATCAGAATGATGATGAATATTTTTATGCCCGATTCTGGCGAAGTAATTTTACGTGGGACACAAGTCGGACAGGATTTTAAAAATCAACTTGGCTATTTACCTGAAGAAAGAGGACTTTATAAAAAAATGAAAGTTCTGGACACACTGCTTTTCTTCGCGGAAATTAAAGGAAAAACCGGAAAAAGTGTAAAGCAAAGTGCTTTAAATTATCTTGATAGATTTGATCTTCTTGATAGAAAAGAAGCAAAAGTGGAAGATCTTTCAAAAGGTAACCAACAAAAAGTACAGTTTATTTCAACAATTTTGCATGAACCCGAATTCATTATTCTTGATGAACCTTTCTCCGGTTTGGACCCAATTAACACTAATTTGCTCAAAGAAATTATTCTTGAAGAAAAACAAAAAAATAGAGTAATAATTCTTTCAACTCACTTGATGGATTTTGCTGAAAAAATGTGCGATCATATAGCAATGATTGATCATGGAAGTATTATTCTTAATGGTTCACTGAAAGAAATTAAACAAAAATACTCTCAGAGGAATGTTAGTCTAAATTATAGTGGAGACATATCTTTTTTGAATAATCATAATATTATTGAAAAAATTTCTGATTATGGAAATACAACTGGGATAACAGTCAAGGACTCATCTCAAATTCAGCAGCTATTAAAATTGCTGGTTGATAATAATATTACGGTTCAAAAGTTCAGCGCAAATGAAATTTCACTTCAAGAAATATTTGTGGAGCTTGCCGGAAAAGAAGATGATATTTTAGAGGAGGCACTCAATGTTTAATTACAGAATTATAGGCTTGCTTAAAAGAGAGCTTCAAGAAAAATTATTATCCAAAGCATTTATCATCATGACTCTAGCCTTACCACTATTGATGGTTTTAATTTTCGGAATGCAAGCATTGATTTTTTCTTATGATGGCGATGAAAATACAAAACTGGAATTAATTACAGAATCAACTCAGCTAACTGAGAGCTTTAAATTAGAATTTGAACAACTACCGTTCATCAAAAATAATTACTATAGTTTTGATTATCTAACAAAATCTAAAGAGGAATTAAGCAGTTACTTAGAAGAAAGAAGATCAGATCTAGTTGATGAAAAATTAACGGGAATTATTTTCGTTTCCGATTCAGCTAAGAATTCTAAAAATATAGAATATTATGCAAAGACTCCTAAAAATTCTACGGTTACACAGAAAATGAGAGGATACATAAATGAAGTTTTAGTGGATAAATATTTTCAAGAAAAAGATTTATCTGAAGATGACCTCAGTTTTGCCAGAAGACGAGTTGATTTTACAGGTTTTAAAGTTACTACCGATCAAGATATTGAAGAAGAGGGATATGGTGGTTTAGTCCTTTCTTATCTATTTACATTTCTGCTTTACCTTAGTTTAATTATGATGGGACAAATGACTATGCAATCTGTTATGGAAGAAAAAAACAGCAGGGTTGTAGAAGTATTATTATCATCGGTAAGCAGCAAGGAATTAATGACTGGTAAAATTTTGGGTGCTTCAATTACCGGAGTTTTACAAATGGCTGTTTGGTTAATACCGGTAGTATTAGTTTCGTTTACAACTTTATTTGCTCTACCAAAAGATTTTAGTTTTAGTATTTCTATTGGTCAAGTTGTTTATTTACTTTTTAATTTTTTCTTGGGACTCATAACATTTCTCGGTTTATTTGCAATGATTGGATCAATATTTGAGAATGCGCAAGAGGCGCAATCTGGAATGTGGCCGGTTTTGATGTTAATTATGATCCCTTTCTTTATTGCTATTTCTTTAGTCCAAAATCCGGCAAACCCGATTGCAGTTATTGCTTCAATGTTTCCCTTTGCAAGTATAATTGTAATGCCTGCACGAATGACAATAGCTGAAGTTCCAGTTTGGCAATTTGCATTCTCAATATTTGTCAGCTTTATTACTATAATTGCCATATTCCCAATTGCAGGTAAAATATTTAGAGTTGGAATTTTACGTACAGGTAAAAAGCCTAAATGGAGTGAAGTTATTAAGTGGCTGAAGTATAAATATTAGTTTTAATAATTTTAAATGCCATCCCATTTTTTTGTTGGGATGGCAAATATATAATCTATTTAAATCCTTCGTCTAAATCCATTCCCCAATACTTCGTGAACATTATTTATAACAACGAATGCATCCGGGTCAATATCTCTGATAAGATCTTGGAGCTGACCTAATTCTTTTAATGTAACAATTGCTACAATCACTTCTCTCTCAACATTTTGATATAAACCTCTGGATTTTAAAGCTGTGGCTCCCCTGCTTAAAGTATGTTGAATTGCCTCTTCAATCTCTAAATACTTATCGGAAATTATATAAGCCGCTCTGGCATAATCAAATCCATCAATAATTGCATCAACTAATCTCGCTGAAACAAAAAGTAGAAATATTGCATAAAGAGTTAATGAAAAAGCTGGTCTTACCACTGCTAAATGTTTTACCTCAATTATAAAACCGGCAAACGCAATTACAAATAAGTCTACAAACATAATTGCCTGACCTGGTTTTATTCCATACCTCTTTTGCAATATTGCTGCTATAATATCAGAACCAGCGGTTGTTCCTTTAAATTTGAATATTATTCCTAACCCAATTCCTAATAATGCAGCCCCAATTAAAATTAGAAATAAAAAATCATTGTTCAATAAATCTTTAATGGTTTGTGTTTCTTGAAGCCTTATAAACTCAAAACCAGGAATATCTCCTCGAAATAGATCAATAAAAATTGAGCTTAATGTAAAACCATAAAAGGTTCTTAGTCCAAAACTTTTACCAAGTTCTTTTAAACCCCATAAATAAAGGGGGACATTAAATACCCAAATCATTAATCCTATTGGAAGAGTATTTCCGCTTAAGTAATGCATTGCCATAGAAAGACCGGTTACTCCGCCGGGCACAACTTGAGCATCTACCAAAAATACGCCTATACCTAAAGCCATAAATGCAGCGCCAATTGTAATTGCTATATAATCTATAATAGGATATTTACCATTTAATAATTGTGTCATTTTTTTTCACCGATATTCAAAGAATTTAAAATTAATTTGCTGCTCGCGTTAATAACTATATAAAAAGTTATTAATGTATTATTTAAAGAAATTAAATCTTTAAAAGAAGCAAATTAATTTATCTTAACCAAGGGAAAGTTGTAAAAATTGTGAAAGAGTGGAGTTTAGAACAAATATTTTTAAGGAAACGAGTTACTTCGTATCTAATGAAACAATATAATAACTTGCAGTAATTATAAAATTTCTGATAACAGGAATTGAGGATAAAAAATCTAGTTGTTCACGTGGTTTTAGCTTAAACTTAATTTCATAATTGGGATTGATAAAATAAAAAAATCTCTTATCAGTTTTATATTTGGTCTTTTTCAATATTCTTTCAAATCTATCAATTGTAATTCCGGTTTCTTTAATTTCAAGCAAAGCATCTATTTTTGCATCACTTTCACCGAACATTTTAAGAATTAATTTATAAATACTTTTAGGGAAGATATGAAAAAAGGGTAATTTTGAAAGTATTCTGCTCTCGCAAATTTGCTGGTGCCCTCCAAAAGGATTAAACCAAGGTGGAAAACCAAGAAAAAATTTACCATTAGGTTTTAAGAACCTTTTAACAAACTCCATAAATTTTTCTTGTCCGTGGATGTGTTCAAGAACATCTCTAGTTAAAATTATATCAAATACGCCCAGATTATCAATTTCATAAATATCTGCACAGATGAATTCAATCCTATCTCTATTTGGATGCTCAGAATACATTATATTTGCTTGCTCAATTTTCCCTTTGGATAGATCGATGCCAACAACTCTTTTGCAGCCGATATCTAAGAAGGGTTTTAAATTACCGCCTTCACCACACCCAATTTCAAGTATAGTAGTTTCACTGTTTATGGTAATTATATCTTCTAGAAAAGGAATTACATACTTTTCTGATGTGTAAGTTTGCTCGTTAAAATATCTTTCTTTATTGGTGTGTCTTTCGTGCATGGTAAGCTATTCTGAAACTAATTTAGAGAATCACAGAGAAAATTATTTATTTCCAAAATATTCTTTCATTGGTTTGAAGTAATTATCTCGCCAGCTTTTTCTGTAAGTTTTTCCGGTATCGGCCGGTAAATCTGAGTGAGCTATAATTAACTTTGTGCCCTTTTCAACTTTTTCAAAAATAACTTCTAATGTTGAATCCGGATGATCTTCAGGAAAGTCTGTTGATCTCCAGCTTTGTACAATTCTCTTATTCATATGAAGAAGTTCATTTTTACCGCTGATGTAGCCATCACCTGCAGAGAATGTGCTACCCACTTTTTTTTCAATTTCAGTATTACTTTTTGTAAAGGCTGTGTGCTTTTTACTGCTTAACCAAGCATTATATAAAATTTTTGGTTCAACAGGTAGTGTAATACTAAGTTTTATTGAATCTGACATGGGTGCCTTAAAATTTTTATGAATGTAAAAATATATTTATTAAAGATACAAAACTTCTAGGACAAATTCGGTCTTGAGTCGGAACATTTGTAAATTTACTTAGTTAAAAGATTATTAAACTTTTACTCATTTCAATGGAGCAAATATGAAACAGTTAGCCTTTTTTATTTCTGCACTGTCCCTAGCACTTCCTACCTTAAACAATGGACAAGAAAATAATCAGAAACAAGTTGCGGTAACAGTTTACAACAGTAATTTGGGTGTTGTTAAGGATGTTAGAGAAATTAATTTAAAGTCTGGCTTATCCAAAGTAAGCATAACTGATGTAGCAAAATTAATTGATCCGACCAGCGTGCATATAAAACTTAATGGCGAAGTTATTGAACAAAATTATCAATATGATTTGGTTAGTCTAGATAAAATTTTGCAAAAATACGTTGATAAAGATATCAGTTTGGTTAGTGAAGCAAATGAATTAGTGGAAGGAAAACTTCTATCAGCAATGGGTGGCCAGATTGTACTTGAAAAGAAAGATGGCGGTTTGTTAATGATTCCAAGCGTTAACAAATACAGATTTTCTGTGGGATCATTACCTGAAGGATTGATTACAAAACCAACTTTAGTTTGGCTGTTAAATTCTAATAAGTCCGGCAACCAAGATGTTGAAATTTCCTACCAAACACAGGGAATGAATTGGCATGCTGAATATGTCGCAGTGCTTAATAAAAATGATACTAAGCTAGATTTGAATTCATGGGTTAGTGTAGATAATAATTCGGGTACAACATTCAAAAATGCAAAACTAAAATTGGTAGCAGGGGATGTTAATCGTGTTCAAGATAACCAGCGGTTATACAAAGGGAGAGCACAATTTGATGGTATCGCGATGGAAGCTTCAGCACCGCAATTTGAAGAACAAGTATTTTTCGAATATCACATTTATAACTTACAGCGTCCCACAACTTTAGCTCAGAATGAAACAAAGCAGATTTCATTATTTGAGTCTCAGGATGTTGATGCTAATAAAAAATATTTTTACAGATCAACCGGCTATAATTCAAATGGCAAGGTGAATGTTATTGTTGAGTTTGCCAACAAAGAAGAGCAGAATCTTGGTGTTCCAATGCCGAAAGGAAAGGTGAGAGTTTATAAGTCGGATGGTGAATCTATTGAGTTTGTGGGAGAAGATTTAATTGACCACACTCCAAAAAATGAAACTATAAAATTAAAAATTGGAGATGCATTTGATATTCTGGCAGAAGAGAAACAAGTAGATCATAAGAAAATTACTAACCGTGTCTATGAGCAAATTTTTGAAGTAAAAATAAAGAACAGAAAGAATGAAAAAGTTACCGTGGAAGTTGAACGTTATCTTGGACTGAATTGGGAAGTATTAAGCAGTTCGCTTGACTACAAAAAGAAAAATGCACAGACAATTACATTTCAAGTGCCAGTAAATAAGGATAATGAAACTGTGATGACTTACAAGGTGAGGTATGTAAATTAAATATAGAAACTAATTGCCGCTACAGGTTTATCTGTGGCGGCTTAATTTGTTTGGACTTTTATAACGGCATCTTTTCTTTTTATCTGTACAAGAACAACACCAATCGCAGCGATAATCATCCCAATTCCCTCTTGAGTAGTTATCATTTCGCCAAGAAAAAACCATGCAAGTATAGCTATTTGGATTAACATTGTACCATTAATTATACTTGATTCCATTGCGGTTAATGTTCGAAGAGTAATATTCCATAATGTAAATGCAAATGCCGTATTTATTCCTGCCAACCAAAACAGATAAATCCAGGTCTTAAAACTTATACTTGGAATTCCCTCCATCCTCAATCCAATTAACATCAATATTATTGCCCCAATTCCCATGCTAATAAATGTAATAATAAGAGGTGAAATAGCCCTTTCCCTATTTATATCACGACCAATAATTGCTGCACCGGCATTAGCCAGTACTCCAAATAACATTACTATAATTCCCAAGTATTGATTGCCTGGTAATACGACGGGGAAGAAATATATAATTATCCCCACTATAAAAAGTGAGGATCCAGTCCACTGGAGGGAAGTTGGTTTTTCTCCCAAGAATAAAATCCCCATTATGGCCACAACTAATGGAGTAAAATTTAACATTAAACTAACCGTGACTGAGGGTAATAAAGACAAGCCTAAGAATTGAGCCCCTTGGGTAAAAGTATAAAAAACTAACCCAAGCAATATTAGTTTATTCCATTGTTTGAGATTTAATTGCTTAATTTCATTTATATATTTACTTCTCATAATAAAGGGTAGAAAGAACAAGAAAGCAAGTAGATAACGAATTCCGGCAAAGGTAATAGGAGGTATTTCATCCAATCCCCACTTAATGATAATGAATGAGGTCGACCACAAAAAGGTAACGAGTAATGCCTGAATTATTGAATGAATATGACTATTCTTATTTCTTATCTTTATCTCCACTCTCTTCTTCTTGCATTCTTTTTCCAGCTTGCTCATCCAAAATTTGTTCAGTTGCCGCTTTTTGATCTAGTGTCTGAAATTGTGAAGTTGCTCCAAATATTGTTACAGAATTAGTTGCCCCACCTTTACGCATATTCTTTGA
>CAYXXW010000064.1:0-11615 GCA_964469115.1 uncultured Melioribacteraceae bacterium | reverse complement strand
TTACTGCTTTTCAATTAAATATCTAAAAACCGTCAACTTATTCTAGGACGGGACACAATATTAAACTTACTTATTCTGCTGTGGTACATCCAGGTCTTTTTGATTGGCTAGTTTTCTATATTCGTTAATCAACCTATCAACACTTGGATCATTTGGAACAGCTTTCTTTAATTTCTGAAGTATATCTAAAAACTTATTATATTCTCCAAGATTATCATAAACTTGCTTTAATACAAAATAAGGATTGTAATCTCCACCAACATTCATTGGATTTGCTTCCAACATTTTAAGTGCATCAACTTCAATATCTTTAGCAAGTTCTCTATACTTTTCAATATCTCCAGCCGAGTAATAAGTATTAGCAACGTCGTTCAGTAATCTGTAATCGATCGGCAATAATTTCCTTGGGATTTTTTCTTCCATCTTATCAAGAACAGCCACTGCTTTTTCATTATTCTTCTGTGCATATAAATAATAAAGTGAAAGACGAATGAATGAATTTCTATAATTCAAAGTCAATCGTTTATGGTTATCATCCATGAAGATTGTACTATCATTTAACCCTCTAAATTTAAAACCGGGTACATAATCTTTACTAAATCCCTCGGGTTCTTCCATCAAATGCTGCCACATTATTTCTTCGTTAATTGCACTGTAAAAATCATTGAATTTTTTCGGTTGAACTTTAAATGCAAGTCCTTCCATTTCAAGGTATTCATTTAAACCGATTTTACTATTATCGGGGGTAGTAACTGCAAAATATATTGAACGATCATTTAAATTAGATCTTATAATATCCATCGCAACAATATCTTGTGCCCTAACTGCCTGAACACTGCCAAAGTTTACAGTCGGTTCCATCTGCCATGATATTTTTCCATTTTTAGTAATTGAAGTATCGGTAATACCAAAATTTTTGTATCCTTCTTCTGTTATAGGAATATCTATGGTTCTGGTTTTCCATTGACTTGGTGCAATCCTTTCAATTTGCTCATCACTTAATGACATCTTAATTTTAGGAGCACCGTGCGGCTCAGTATTTTTTAACTGATTAATGTACCAACTTGTGTTAAGCAAGCTCAAATTCGCAATTCTAACATCTCTTCTTACGCCTTCAACATCTTGTAAATACCAAAGCGGGAATGTATCATTATCACCATTAGTGAAAATTATTGAATTTGGTCCAGCACTTTGAAGCAAATTATATGAATAATCCCAAGGTATAAAATTTCTCGACCTATCATTTTTGAAATAGTTATTGCTGAACATATTTATTGGAACAAGCACCGTTAAAATTGCGAGCACACCTATGTAAAGAGGCTTATGAAGATTTGTGCTCTTAATACTATTTTTTACTAAATCCAAAATGCCTCGAACACCCAAAGCAACCCAAATTGAGAAAACAAAAAATGCCCCAACATAAAAATAGTCACGTTCCCTCGGCTGGGGCTGCTGCTGATTCTGATAAAATGCTGTTAAATAACCGAGGAACACAAACATAACAAGGAAGACAGTAGCCATCTTCCAATCTTTTTGATAGTGATAAAAAATTCCAAACAGTGCCAGAATTAATGGTATCGCATACAGATCAGAAAAGTCAACACCTGAATCTTGAACAGTTGATTCTCTCCCTACATAATTCCAAAGTAAATATCTGTTGAACATGTGATTCATTTGATAACTCCAGAAGAAGTCCAAATCACTAGTATAATTGTTATAAACTCCTTGCTGATGCGGCTCGTGAGTAAATCTTCTCTTAAATATTGGCTGATCACCATACTGCTCGCGATTTAGATACTTCACAAATTCGGGGAAAGTTTTTGGACTGTTAAGATTAATTGGTGTATCTTGATTTGAACGAATGATGATCATTGCATAGGATGAGAAACCAACTATTGCAAATAAAATACTCTTAAAGATCAAGTGCAGAGTTTGTTTATTTTGTTTAGTTGACCAATATACCAAATATCCTAAAACTCCTAAAATTGCAAATAGAATAATAATATCTGTAGTAAGATTATTTCCGCCAAGGCTTGAAACTAGATTTGTAAGATGTTTTACTATACCTGGATATGTTGCAAATAAAGCTATACCACCTACAATTATTGGAATATAGAAAGAATCTCTATGGAAAATTTTCTTATAGAATATGCCCATAAATACAATACTAGCAAAAGCTGCAATCATTAAAAATTTTGAGTCGAATGCTTTTTGTTCTTCCGGTGACGGTGCATTTGTTGGAGCCGATGCCCAAAGGGCTGCTGCAATTATAAGAATTACCCCAATGTGACCTAGGAAAATGTAAAATGTATTTTTGAAGTGGCCTTCATCTTTCATATATTTTCTTGAATAGATAACTAATACAATTGGTACCATTGCAAGAACCGACATTAAATGTACACCGGTTGAAAGTCCAACCAAGTATGCAATTAAAAGTAAATATTTTTCATTATCAGCTTCATCTGCTTTTTCATTCCAGATCATCATTAACCAAGTTACAATGGCAATAAAGAATGTGGCTAATGCGTAAACTTCTGCTTCCATTGAGTTAAACCAGAAAGTATCACTAAATGCTAAAGATAAAGCGCCAATTGCTGCTGCAACGTAAGTCCCAATTGATTCCAGAATACTAGGTTTTTCAGACTTCATGAAATTTTCAATAAGTTTTACAGCAACTAAGTATAAGAACAATACAGTAAATGCACTTGAAATAACCGAAATAGCGTTCACTCTATAAGCAATATTATCAGCAAATGGTATCATTGAAAAAAATCTGCCCAGGATTAAAAAGAAAGGTGTTCCGGGAGGATGTGGAACCTGCAATAAATGTGATGAAGCAATAAACTCGCCGCAATCCCAAAAAGAGACTGATGGCTGAACTGTCATAAAATAAACTATGGCCGTAACCATAAAAACAAAAAAACCAATTACTTTTCTAATTGTATCTTTATTCATTAATTCCTCTAAAAATTATTTTTTCTTAAAAAGATCGTTAATATCAATTTTCTCTCTGTTTACGTAATACTTTTCATATAAATCCTTCAATTTCTGAAAAGAAAGATTATCTAAATCTTCATCATCTTTATGACGTTTAAGAAATATCTTATAATCTTTTAATTCTTCTGTGGTGAATTTTCTTTCGTATCGTTTTAACGATTCAATATATTTTCTTTGATCTGTTGAACGCATAAGTCTATAATTATTTTTTACAATCTTAAAAGATATAAATAATATTTATTGTATTCAGGCAAAATTATGATTTTAGCTGCGGATACCATTCAACAACTTTTTCTAAAAAGAAGTCTGCGGATTTGTTCCAAGAGAATTTTTTTGACCATTCATAAGCATTATAGCTAATTCTTTCTAATTCAGATTTATCTGAAATAAGATTTTTAATTTTTTCTGCTAACTGATAAGTATTATCTCTTGGGACCAAAAATCCGGTCTCACCATTTTTAATTGAATCTCTTAAACCGGGAACATCTGATCCAATTGCCGGAGTTTTTACTGCATTTGCTTCAATTACGGTAATTCCCCAACCTTCTTTTTCAGCCATTGTTACAAATAACCAGGATTTTGCCAGGAGTTTAGTCTTTTCTTCCTCAGATAAAAATCCTGTAAATTCCACATTATCTCCAAGACTTAATCTTTTAACTTGCTCTTTAAGATTACCTAAGTTGTCACCTTTGCCGCCAATAAATAACTTTATATTAGGAATATCTTTCTTGAGAATACTAATTGCCTCAATAATTAAATTGATGTTTTTGTATTTTTTAATCCTACCAACATAACAAATTGTCGGCATCTCAAACTTTTCAACATCGACACTATCAAATAAATCATGATCAATTGCATTATGAAGAATTGCTGTATTATCTTGATTATATCCAAGATTAACTAATTCAGAAGTTGTGCTTTCAGAGACTGTAAATATTTTAGCATTACTGTAATAATTTGGAATTAACCTTTCCATTCTGATGATATAATAGGCAAGTGGTGCAGAGAGTTCTTTATGTAGCGAATTCCCGTGTATATGATGTAATATGCCAACGACTGGTTTATTTGTGTAAGAGGGAATTTTCAATGGTATTTTAGAAATATCATCAACAATTAGATCATAGTTAATATTTTGTAATTTTGTTTTGTAGTATTGCTTGAATTGTTTATCAAATAAAAATTTATTGCCAATGCGTTTAATTTTTATACCATCAATAATCTCTTCATCAGCGGATCCTTTGAATTTATGGGCGACCAGTGTTACCTCATGACCTTTTTTTACAACTCTTCTAAAAATCTCATGAAGATGGACTTCGGCACCGCCCATTTCCGGATTTTTAATACACCGCCAATTAACAAGAAGGATTTTCAAAAGTATTTATTAGTTTTATGAAGATAGAATTATTTACTAAAAAGATTATGCAATTATACAAAACTTTTAACCTTTAGTTTCTCTTTATAAATCTAGAAATTTCATATAAGAAAATTTGATTTTATTCTACATTTCGTAATATTGATTTGTCATTTCCGAATGTTTTAATCGGGAATCCACTTTTTAAAAAATTAGTAAATGACCAAATTACCAAAAAATAAAAAATTCATCGATTTCTCAGATTACGCTAGACCGTTTGCATTAGCTCTAGTTAAACTTCTTATTCCAACAAAAATTGGCGCGTATTCGATTACATTTGCTTTCCTATTTGTTGGCATGTTTACAGCTTACCTAATATTTATTGATAAGTATTTAATTCTTGCTGCAATTTTAATTTTGTTTAAGAGTATGCTCGATGCAGCAGATGGAGAAATTGCTCGGCAAAGAAATGAACCATCTATGGTTGGGAGATACCTGGATTCGGTATTTGATTTTGTGGTAAACTTCTTTTTGTTCTTAAGTATTGCACTTGTTTTTGACCAGTCAATATTGCTCATGTTAGCAGCACTTTTACTTTTTCAATTACAAGGAAGCGTTTTTAACTATTACTATTTGGTAAAACGGTACCAAGTAAATGGAGATAAGACCAGTAGAATAATTGAAACAGAAAAACCAAAACCTTTTGAGAGAGATAATTTGAAGGTGCTGAATATACTGCACAAACTATATTTAATTATTTACGGCTGGCAGGATTTTATTATCCATAAATTAGATTCAAATGCCATTAATGGAATAGAATTACCTTCTTGGTTTTTAACATTGGTTTCATTTTTCGGACTCGGATTTCAGCTATTAATTATTGCGGTTTTTCTTGGGCTGGATATTCATCAATATACTTTTTTGTTTTTTATTTTTCCTTATTCTGTGTTAGCAGTTGGTGTCATTTTGATTAGAAGACTTTTTGTGAAGTGAGAATTACTTTTTCTGTGCTTTTAATGAATAGATCATGGGTAGAATCCCTTTATATTTCTCAAATACAAATTTTCCATTATCTTCTTCAATCATATTGGGAAAACAGTTATAAGGTGAATAATCAAATTCCTTAAAAGACTTAATCTCTAATCCATTTTTAATTAGTGAGTTTATCACATCCGAGATTGAATGATTCCAACCGTACTCAATCATTTTTATTTCAGCATTTCTATCAGAATAAGTTCCTTCGGAAGTTTCAGCTATTGGTTCATCTGTATGAAAATAGGAATACTTAATATTTTCAAATTTATCATCAAACATCCAAATAAATGGATGAAATTCAACAATCAAAAATTGACCATTGGGTTTTAAGAAATGAGAAACAATTTCTGCCCACTTTTCTATATCCGGCAGCCAGCCAATTGTACCGTAAGAAGTAAAAACAATATCAAATTTTTCATTTAACTTTTCTTTTAGATCATAAATATTGCTGCAGATAAAATTTGCATTTATATTTAATTCATTGCTTAATAGATTTGCTCTAGTAATTGCTTCTTCTGAAAAATCTACACCGGTTACTTCAGCACCAAGATTTGCGAGTGATAAAGTATCTTGACCAAAATGACACTGAAGGTGTAAAATGCTCTTCCCTGAAATATCACCAAGTTCTTCTAACTCAATAGAATTAAGCGAATTCTTAGTTTTTCTAAATTTATCCTTATCATAAAAATCTGAATTAAAATGCACATCAACGCGCTTATTCCACAAAGCTTTATTTGCTTCAAAATATTTGTTGTGTTTTTTATTCATAGATTTTAATCATCTTCTCTTTCACCATATTTTGCTTTTTTACTTCCCTTATACATTTTGTAATTGTAAAAACGAGTTTCCAGAGCGCCATTGAATAAGTGTATTCTGCGGGAAGTTCTTAGTCCTAAATTTTTTAGAGCTTCTATATTTGCACTTAAAATCCATGCATCAAAACCGGTAAATTTATTTTTTAGTGCATCTCCAAATTCTTTGTAGAAAGCATTAATATTTTCTTGTTTAATCCTTTCATCATAAGGAGGGTTGGTAATAACAATTCCTGAATCTAAATCATGCTCAAGATCTTTAAAATCACCAACCACAAAATTTATATTTTCTAAAACATTAGCTCTTTTAGCATTCTCTTTTGCTAACTCAATTGTTTGGCTGCTAATGTCATTTCCTATAAATGAATAAGAAGTATTTTGTTGTTTATCGATCAAATCATTTTTTACTAATTGAAATAATTGTTTATCAAAATCTTTCCAGTTCATAAAGCCGAAATGTTCTCGGTTAATGTTTGGAGCAATATTCTTCGTCATCAGAAGAGCTTCAATTAAAAGTGTTCCCGATCCGCACATTGGATCAACAAAATTTGATTTTCCATCCCATCCGGAAAGCATTAACATACCCGCAGCTAGAACTTCATTAAGCGGGGCAATACCACCTTTTATTCTATACCCGCGTTTATGTAGTGAATCACCTGAGCTATCGAGCAGAATTGAACAGTTGTTTTTTTCTATGTGTACATTTAATCGGTAAGTCGGATTTTTTAACTCAACATTTGGTCGTTTACCAGTTTCATCTCTAATTTGATCTACAATTGCATCTTTTACTTTTAGCGCTGCATATTTTGAATGAGTGAAGAATTCTGAATTTACAACTCCGTCAATTGCAATGGTATCATCAGGACTGATAAGAGTGCTCCAATTTATATCCTTTACTTTCTTATAGAGTTGATCGGGATTATTGGCAGTAAAATGATATAAAGGTTTTAGAATTCTTAAACATGTTCTTAGTGAAAGATTGGCTTTATACAAAAGCTCTTTATCGCCAGTAAATTCAACGGCTCTTTTATACCTCACTAAATCTTTAGCACCCAATGATCTAAGCTCATTTTCTAAGATTTCTTCCAACCCGAAAGATGTTTTTGCTATGTATTTAGTATTTCCCATACCACAACTTAAGATAAAATACTATTTGTTAAAGATTTTCTTGACATAATAAATATTGATATTCAAAAATTCCAGTAATATAAATAAACCAATGTTATATTTGACGATAGTAGATATTATATGAATTTTACCCATATTTTTTGTCTTGACTATTATGTTTTTTTTTGAAAATATATGTTATAAAATTAAAATGAGTTGATCATGAAAAAATATCTACTATCCCTTACATTTTTAAGTTTTATACTTTTCTCAAATATTTCTTTAGTTATTGCACAATCTAAATCTGGTTGGGAGTATGTGAACTTTGTCCCCGGTGCACTTTTTTCGGTCAGTTTTGTAGATTCATTAAATGGATGGGCGGTAAATTCTGATGAACTTATTCATACCAATAATGGGGGAGAGAACTGGATTTATCAGAATGTGCAGCGAGAATATGGAGAGTTTATGAGAACAGTATTTTTCTTAAATGAAAATCTTGGTTGGATAGGCGGAGATGAAATATGGCATACTCAAAATGGTGGAATTAGTTGGGACTTACAAACAGCAGATTTAAATAAAGCTAAATATAGGCAGATTAATACTATTATCTTCCTAAATGAAAATATTGGGTGGGCTTCAGGAGATTCTTCTTTAGTATTGAAAACTATTGATGGTGGACTACATTGGGAATCTAACTCAATAGGTGATGAAGGCAATACAGTTTCGTCAATTTCATTTTTAGATTCGCTAAATGGCTGGGCTGTTGGATTTCATGAAATTTTTAGGACAAAAGATTCAGGTGTTACTTGGGATACGGTTTATAGTGATGTTACTGAAGATCTATATTTTGGATCAATATATTTTTTAGATTCGTTAAACGGTTGGACCGCCGCGAATAATGGAAGAATTCTAATTACAAATAATGGAGGAATGAGCTGGGATACAACAACCATTGATTTAGAAATGTTCTATCAGTCATATTTTGAGGATATTCATTTTGTCGATACAACTAAAGGAATAATTGTAGGTTCCGGTGTGGATAATTTTTTCAATTCTTATTCTCTAATTTACAAATCTACAGATGGTGGAAAAAATTGGATTGTTTCTAATTATGACTATTCATTGGCAGGCTTGCGCAGTTTATCATATGCCGATGAAGCTACATTCTACAGCGTTGGTGATAACTCACTACTGAAAACAAGTAATTTGGGTGATACCTGGAGTAATCAATTAAGTTTTGTTAAAACTATAATTTATGACATACAATTTTTCGATAATTCTCATGGCTGGGCTATTGGGCAGGATAATGATGCTGGAAAAGGAGTAATAATGCAATCGGTCGATGGAGGTAAAAACTGGGAGAATAGTTATTTCAAAGACTACAGATTTGAAGATGCTTCATTTATAGATGAATTAACTGGATGGGTTGTCGGTCCTGGAATTGTATTGCATACAAATAATGGAGGGAATAATTGGGAAGAGCAAAACTATCCAGAAAATTTTGATGGTGCATTTTCAGTTGATTTTGTTGATACTAATAATGGTTGGGCTGTGGGGTGGAATGAACCAATTATTAAAACAAGTGATGGAGGAAATAATTGGCAAGTAGTTACTTCTGAGTTATACAACTTAAGAAAAGTTTATTTTATAAATAAAGATTATGGCTGGGCTGCAGGTACTCTTTGGGAAAGAGATAGTTTAAATAATTCTCACCAATATGGGCATATTTTAAGAACAACCAATGGTGGTCAAACTTGGCAAGAAGTAAAAACAGGAGAAGGACATTATTTATATTCAGTGTTTTCTATTGATCAAAACACTGGATGGGCTATTGGAAGTGATTCACAAAATGATACGAATGTTGTATTAAATAGTAAAGATGGTGGAGTCACTTGGAATGTTCAGGCGCAATTACCACATAGACCGAATGATATATTCTTTATCGATAGTAATAATGGATGGATAGCTACTGAGTTTGGTGAAATTTATTTTAGCTCAGATGGTGGTAATAATTGGACACGTCAGTTTCTGACTCAAAAATTTGCTAATTCGCTGAATACAATACATTTTATTGATGGCAATACTGGTTGGGCTGCCGGATTTGATGGTTTAATAGTAAAAACTAATAGTGGTGGTGTCACATCAATAACTAATTCCAACATTGATTTCATCCCTTCAGAATTTCATCTGGAGCAAAATTATCCTAATCCTTTTAATCCCACAACAACTATACAATTTACAGTTCCAAGTTTAGAAAAAACTGTTAATAATGTGACCTTAAAAGTATACGATGTTTTGGGAAGAGAATTAAAAACATTGGTAAATGAAAAAATGGAAGAGGGTAATTATGAAGTCCAATTTAACGCAAATAATATTGCAAGCGGAATTTATTTTTATGAATTAAGATTTGGAAATTTAAGAGAAACCAAGAAGATGGTTCTTTTACGATAACTGTAAGAGAATTGATTTGTTTCTTGAAATGGATTCCCGATAAAAGCTTACTTCGACTTCGCTTGGCATAAATGTGGCAATGAAGCTATTAAAGATCAAAGTTTGATTATTCGTTTTAAATTAAGTAACTGAAGTTTTATAAATGATTAATTTTGTCATATTGAGATTCTTCATTGCATTCAGAATGACAGTTTCGCGTAACTTCAGATAAGTAATCCTAATTAAATTATAGAAGACTTTTAGCTGCTAAATTCTCTAATTATCTTTTGAACTTCAGACTCACTTATACCGCTGCCCAGAGCATTATCGCTTTTGCTTGATTTTTCAATATTAAAATTAGCCGCACTATTTTTAACAACAGCCGGATTACCCGCTCTTGCTCTTAGTCTATCTTCAATCTGTTGAATAAAACTGCCGTCACCGCTGAAGGGTGAACCGACTTGTGAACTTCCTAAACTATTTACTGATGCTCCTTTATTCACGGGATTTACTTCAAAAGCTAATGTTTTTACATTCATTAAATGTTTAGCAGTTACATTTTCAGAAATTATTGAACCACCCCAAGTTCCAACTCCAAGAGTCATTGAAGGATCTAATGCAGTTGTATAACCGACAGCGCCAAGTGAAGATGGTGAATTTACAATAATTCTAAATGCCGGTTTCTCCATAGCAAATTTCATTATTATTTCTTGGTCATTAGAGTGAATAGACATTGTATGTCCAATTCCACCAAAGTTTAGCAGATCAATACATCTATGACATCCTTCTAACCAGCCATCAGCGATATAAAAAGCTAAAATCGGGGAAAGTTTTTCTACAGAAAGAGGCTCATCTTTTCCAACTCTTGTGCATTCCGCAAATAAAACTTTTGTAGAATCTGGTACTGTAAAGCCGGCGTATTTGGCAATAAACTGTGCAGACTTACCAACAATTTCCGGATTTATTCTTCCATCTTTCAATACTGCTTTTTCTAATTTTATTTTTTCTTCGCTGCAGACAAAATATCCGCCGTTAGCTTCTGCAAACTTCTTTGCTTTCTGAGCTAATGGTCTATCAACAATCATTGATTGTTCTGATGAACAAAGTGTGCCATTATCAAAAGCAGTTCCCAAAATAACATCCAACACTGCTTTTTCAAAATTAGCACTTCTTTCAATAAATGATGGAACATTTCCTGATCCTACACCATAAGCAGGAGTTCCGGCACTGTAGGCAGCTTTAACCATCGGAGTGCTTCCGGTTGCTAAAATTACTGCTACATCTTGGTGCTTCATTAATGCTTCTGTTCCTTCTAGAGTTGGCGTTGTCATGCACTGAATTAAATCTTTAGGTGCACCGGCGGCAACTGCTGCTTCAGACATAACTTTAAGAGCTTCTGAAGTGCAACTGACTGCTTTGGGATGCGGACTTGCAACAATTGAATTTCTAGTTTTTAGCGAAATTAATGCCTTGAAAAATGCAGTTGATGTTGGATTAGTAGAGGGAATTAATGCTGCAACAACTCCCATTGGTTCAGCAATGTTAACAATTTTGCCACTTTCTTTTACATCAATCACGCCCACTGTTTTAAGATCTTTGATGGAATTATAAACATCCCGGGAACCGAATTGATTTTTAATTACTTTATCTTCCCACTTACCAAAACCGGTTTCTTGAAGAGCCATTTTTGCCAGTTTTTCACTTGCTTCAAAACCTGCATCTGCCATTGCTTTAACAATTTTATTTACTTGGGACTGATTGAAGTGTTTAAATTCTAATTGGGCAACTTTTGCTTTAGCAACTAAATCTCTAACTTCTTGTGTAGAGCGAATGTCTTTATCCAATTCCATTTTCTGACCTTATTTTAATAAGTGAAATATAAG
>CAYXXW010000063.1:0-11725 GCA_964469115.1 uncultured Melioribacteraceae bacterium | reverse complement strand
TCAATCCATCAGTAACAAAAGGCATATCAAAGCCGGTTTGGAAATCAACTCCAAAAATTGAATTGTTTAATGGTTCCTCGCCAATTCTAACTTTATCACTTAAAGTGGTTTGATTAAGATTTAAGTATGAAAATCCAAATTTAGTTTTTTCGCTTGCATCGTATAGACCGCGCAAACCAAGTAATGTTTTTGAAGCTAATTGAAATAAATCATTCTTTTCATAACTGATACGTAAATTAGCTCCAGGGACCAGAGCATCCTTGTTTCTGATTATTACTTGCCCAATGTTATAATCAACACTATAATCAACTCCATTATCTAAAGTTCTTCCATCAAGAGTAACTTTAACTGAGTTTTCTACAGCATTAAATCCAATACTGTAAACAGAAGAAGCATCAGCAGAGTATTCACCTACAAGAATGAATTTATCCTTCGTTTTATCCTGCTTTGCGAATGTAATTGAAGTATCATAAACAGCCTGATAAATTAATTCAGGGTTAAATGCTTCTGGGAAATCTTTGCCAAATGGCTGAAGCATAGGAAAAATTATTTCGCCCGTCTCGGGTAAGATCGTTCTACCAGGATCCCAATCAAATGCACCATCGGGACCTCCCGTGCCGCTTTCATCAGTTAAATCAAGTCCAAATGCTTCAAGTAAGTTTTCACTCTCAAGATTATTGACCGGTTCTTGACCTGGTATTTGAAGGTTCATGTCAAAAATAAACCCTTCTTTATTAATATTTCTTCCGCCAATTGGATAAATATTTTTAAGCTGTAATTTCCATGCATCTGCAAATGTACTGCCTGGTTGAAGTTTCTTTGGCTTAACTAATTTTAGTACCAATACTTTTGATGTGTCATTAACAACTTCTTCAAGAAACTCGCCATAATAATTATCAACTTCACCGGTAGGTCCTTCAACTCTGTATGCAATTGCTATAGCATCGTCATTGTTAATTGGGGCTTTGAAGCTGATAAATCCGGCAGCGTAGTTATAGGTATAATCTGATCCTTCTACAAGTGGTATAAATCTATCGTAAATAATCGTTCGTCCATCAGTCGGATCAGTATTTTTATCTCGATAACTCTCCGGATATGGATCAGGATCACCAGCAGCAGGACGAAATGGTAAATCTATATAAGCATTTGCTCTTCTTTGTTCTTTTATATCAAGCTGTGCCGAAGTTGTCTTCCAAACTTCAATTTCCTTTATCTTAAATTGAGATACAATAACCGGATTAGCATTTCCAAAATATTGGCCAAATAAGTTTAAATTTTCATCTGCATATGCCAAATCAACAAAATAGTGATTTTGCGAATAGTCAAAAGCATGAATTTCATATTGGTTCGTCTGTGTACCACCGGAAACAGATACTTCTTCCACCTCACTTTTCTTTTGTGAAGCGAGCGCTGTTAAAGTAAAGGGACCAAATTGGAATAGTGCTTTAATACCAAACAAAGCTTCACCACCCCCAACTAACGGAGATGTTTGGAGCGAAACATTTCCCGCTTCAATACTTTGAATAATTTCATCTTCATAACCTTTGTAATGAAGTTTTAGCTGATTCTCATATTCAAATGTTCTTTCGGTATTCCAGTCGGCAGCAATAGTTAATTTGTCGCCAATTGTACCATTAACGTTAATTTGCACTTGCTGTTTGAAGTCGGGTTCGTTTCTAGTATTACCAAGCAGAGAAGCTGTAACACCTTCGGTAGTCTCGTTTCTCCATGCGCCGTGAATATCAACAGCACCACTTATTTTAAGACTTATTTTAGGCGGACCAAAAATACTTAGAAATGAAACACTCGGCAGTGGAATTTCAATATTTGTTATATCGCTAAAAAGTTGCCCAAGGTCATCTTTCCCTTGAACCAAATCATATTTATAGCCAAGTTTTTCCCATTCATTTCGCTCTGTTGAATTAAGTTTCATTTCAATATATATATCAAGAGGAATTTTAAGGGGTTCCCGAATTTCATTATTTGCAATTAGCTCACGGATAATAACATAATTTCCTGTAGAATCTAATTCTATAGTTCTCCTCAAATATCTTTGTGAGGGATAACTGAAAAAGCTCTTATTCCGTTCCGGCTGAAAATTGAGAACATTATTATCTTTTCTTACATATTGAAAGTGTTTCAATCGTGCGGTTGAATCATACATTGAAGAATCAACTTTAATCAACCCAAGTTTAAGGGAATCTGCTCTTAAAGAATCTAATTGTTTGAGTGTTAAATTTGTATCAGGCGGAAATGAGAAGAAATTCAAATCAGAATTCAATGGAAAAATTTCATCTGAATATGAATGATTCTCCCAAATATCTTCTGATACTGAAGGACTACCGTTACTATCAATTGTAAATGTATCTGTTGAAAAGACAACAAATAAAATAAGTAATGTTAAAAGCGGAAACTTTATTCTAATATTGAAAATCAAATTGTTAACAAAAACCTACATTATGAAAGATCTTAATTATTGTATCAATAAATCTATAATACCTCCTTATTTAATAAAAGCAACGAAAAATTATCCATTTCTATAATAATTATCAATTAATAGTTTTGGTAGTCAAAAATCATTACCCAATTAATATAAATCTCTAGGATTTGTATTGACCGATAAAATCTCAACTACTTCATTTTTGTCAACAATTGCACAGCTAAGTTTATTATCCCTAAATGCTCCTGTATCAATATATAGAGCATTTGACCGCTTATCAAATCTTGGTTCTGTATCGTGAGTATGACCAACAATTTGGAGTTTACCAATATTTAATAATTTATCCCTATTCCACATTACACCGTGTTCATTATAATGTTCATTATCGATCAAGTAATTAAGAGAATTAAGGTTTTCTTTATAATTATCAGGAAGTATTTTTTTATAAAATGATGAAATTCCAGCATGAGTAATAAAACAGTCATCTAAATTATAAAATAAAGGCTGATTATTAATTAATTCAATATGTTCCCAAACTTTATCAGGCTCAAACTCATAAGCGGCGAGAGTTGGTCCATGATCATTATGAATCCAGGTTCTTGCAAAAATGCTGCCTGGACTTTCGAAAAAATGGGCAAACATTAAATCGTGATTCCCAGGTGTAAACGGAATTTCTTTACGCTTGACGTATTCAATTGTCTCAAGGCTATATTTTCCTCTATCTACCAAATCACCCACAGAATAAACATTAATATCAGGATGCTCATCAAGAATTTTATGATACAATTCTTTTAGAGTGAAAAAACAACCGTGAATATCACCAATAACTGCAACCATAAGCGCCTAAAAGTGATAGTTTATTTTTGCAAATTCAGTTAGTTCATCCCGGAATTTAGGATGTGCAATTTTAATTAAGGCTGTAACCCTTTCTCGAATACTTTTACCAAAAAGATTTGCAACACCATATTCAGTAACAACATAATGAACATCGCCTCGGGAAGTTACAACACCGGCACCAGTTTTAAGTGTTGGTACTATTCTTGAAATTTTTCCATCTTTTGTAGTTGAAGGTAAAGCAATAATAGGCTTTCCACCTTCTGAATGGGCAGCTCCCCTAATAAAATCAACTTGTCCACCAATACCGCTGTAAAATTTTGTCCCTATTGAATCGGCACAAACTTGGCCTGTTAAATCAATTTCTATTGCAGCGTTAATTGCAATCATCTTATTATTTTTTGCAATTATAAATGGATCATTTACGTATTCTTGAGGATGAAATTCGATTATTGGATTGTTATCAATAAAATCAAATGACTTTTTAGTACCTAAAACAAATCCGGCAATTATTTTTCCGGGATGCAAAGTTTTTTGTTCACCGTTTATTATTCCTTCTTCAACCAACTCAACAATTCCATCAGAAAACATTTCTGTATGAATTCCTAAATCTTTATGGTCTTTAAGATATTTCATTACTGAATCTGGTATAGCACCAATTCCCATTTGAAGTGTAGAACCATCTTCAATCATTTCTGCAATGTATTGTCCAATTTTATCATAAGCAGCTAGTACCTCGTTGCTTGCATTAGGATCAACTTGAGGAAGTTGCATTAAAGGTTCTTCATGTTCAACTATAAAATCAATTTTATTTAGATGAATAAAACTGTTGCCTAAACCTCTAGGCATTTCGGGATTTATTTGAGCAATAATAACTTTAGATTTTTCTGCTGGAG
This sequence comes from uncultured Melioribacteraceae bacterium, assembly GCA_964469115.1. Taxonomy (GTDB): domain Bacteria; phylum Bacteroidota; class Ignavibacteria; order Ignavibacteriales; family Melioribacteraceae. Next base: position 7,555 of record CAYXXW010000063.1, on the reverse strand, counting down.
TTTTTATATTACCCACATCAATTCCATAACTGCAGAATCCATGTTCATCAGGCAGAGACACGTTTATTAAAGCAATATCAGGAACAATAATTCCTCTTTTAAATAACATTGTAACTTCGGAAAGAAAAATAGGAATAAAGTCTGCTCTGCCTTCATTAACTGCCTTTCTAGTATTTCCGCCTATAAAGAATGCTTTATGTTTAAAATGCTTGTCCATTCCCGGAGCTAAATAAGGCAGATCACCAACAATTAATATGTGATAAAGAAGTACATCCATTAATTCATCTTTTTTTCTAACAAGTGCTCTGATCAGTTCCATCGGAGCAGCGCATCCCGGTTGAATCACTATTTTATCACCAGATTTTACTACTTTAAGCGCATCATCTGAAGATACAACTTTGGATTTATATTTTTCTTTCCAAGATAATTTTTGGGGTTTGATAATTTTAATTTCTTCGGTCATTTTCTTATTTCAAATTTAATTTGTAGAAAAAATATGTAACCTTCTAAATTCAAGATCAAAAGTTTCTGCAATTAGTTCGTTTGAACAAGTTCCATTGTATGTACAGACACCTTTTGACAGTCCAATATCACCAATAAGAGCATTTGATAAACCATTATCGGCAATTTTCATTATATATTCCAGTGATGCATTTGTTAATCCGTAACTTGCAGTTCTAGATACAAGCGCGGGGATATTGGGAACACAATAATGAATTACATTATGCTTAACAAATGTTGGGTTAGACAATGTTGTAGGGTAACTTGTTTCAACGCAGCCTCCCTGGTCAATTGCTACATCTATAATTACAGAACCTTTTTTCATTGTTTTTACCATTTCTTCTGTAATTATATGTGGTGATTTCTCTCCCTTTACTTGAACTGCACCAATAAATAAATCAGCGAATTTAACTCCGCGTGCAATTGTCATGGGGTTTGCAACAACCGTTGAAATATTTTTAGATACCGTATTCTCAATTCTTCTTAACCTTCTTAAATCTTTATCAATTACTATTACATGCGCACCCATTGAATAAGCAGATCTTGCTGCACTTAATCCAACAACACCGGCTCCAAGAATTACAACAGCAGCAGGTGCTACACCTGGAATTCCACCAAGCAATATTCCTCTTCCCATTTGCACATCACTCTTAAGAAATTTTGAGCCTAATTGAATAGCAAGCTGTCCGGCAATTTCACTGATTGATTGTAAAACAGGCAGTTGATCATTTTTCTCAACCAATTCGTAACTAATTGCAGTAACTCTTTTTTCAATAAGTTTGTCAATTATATGTTTTTTACCTATAGATAAATGCAAAAAGGAAAATATAATTTGATTTTCTTGAAGAAGATCTGCAACTTCATTTGTAAGCGGCGTAACTTTAGTTATCAATTCCGACCTTTGAAAAACCTCTTCCGGACTATAGACAATTGTTGCTCCCGCACTTACATAATCTTGATCAGTAAAATGACTAGCTAGTCCTGCTTCAGTTTCAATAAAAACTGTGTGCCCGGCTTTTGTTAAAGCATCTACACCTGCAGGAGCTAAAGCAACTCTTTTTTCTTCACCAAGTGTTTCTTTTGGTATTCCAATTCTCATAGGACTAATAATTTAATTAATAATTATAAAAAATAATCAGAAAATTGAGGCAAAACAAAGGGTTTTTAAATTACTTCAAATTTTAGTTAACAGGAGTTATTGGGTTTTTCCCTCTCAAAACATTTATCACATTTTTAGCTGCAAGTTCTGCCATTTTATCTCTTGTTTCAAAAGTTGCACTACCAATGTGAGGAAGCAGAACTACATTTTTTAATTTTAGTAATTCTTCATTAAAATTGGGTTCGTTTTCATAAACATCAAATCCGGCTGCAAATATTCGCTTCTGCTTTAACATTTTCAGAAGATATTTCTCATCAATAATTTCTCCTCTTGCCGTATTAACCATTATGGCATCCGGTTTCATTAACTCCAGTTTTTCTTTACCCAACAATTTATTTGTTGAAATATTTAAAGGAAGATGAATTGAAATAAAGTCTGAAGTACTCATTAATTTTACCAGTGAAACTTTTTTTGCATTTAACTCACTTTCGAATTTCGCTTTTTTACTTTTATTATAATAAATAATTTTGCAGCCAAATCCTTTTAGTCTTTTTGCTGTAGCTTGCCCAATTCTTCCAGCTCCAATTATTCCAACAGTTTTACCTGTAAGTTGAATACCTTGATATAGTTTTGGTTCCCAACCAACGAACTTTTTTTCTCTCATAAATTTATCAGATTCAACAATTCTTCTTGCACAAGCTAATAGTAAAGAAACAGCTATTTCAGCAGTCGCACCTGTTAAAACATCCGGTGTAATTGTAACAATGATCCCTTTTGATTTAGCATATTTAATATCAATATTGTTGAATCCTACAGCATAATTTGCAATAATTTTGCATTTCTCTAATTTATCAATCAATTCTTTATCAAACTTTTCGGTTAAAAGTGAAATAATACCATCAGCATTCTTTGCCTTTTTAATTAATTCTTTTCTAGAAATGGCATTATTTCCTGAATATTCTTCAGTAGAAAATCCCTCTCTTTGTAAAAGTTCTTTTGCAACAGCTGAAATCTTTCTTGTTATAAATACATTCATATCTTAACCGAACAATAAATTAACAATGAATACTGCACCGACTATTCCGGCAACATCCGCGAGAAGTCCTGCTGCCAATGCGTGTCTCGTCTTGCGAATATTAACAGACCCGAAGTAAACAGCCAAAACGTAAAAAGTAGTTTCTGTACTACCAAAGAAAGTTGAAACTAAAATTCCAATAAAAGAATCGGGACCGTGAGTAGCGATAATTTCAGCCATAATACCAAGAGAACCCGACCCCGAAAGCGGTCTCATTATTGCCATTGGCAATGCCTCTGCTGGCATGCCAATTAAGTTTGTAACCGGAGTTAAAGCATAAATTAAAATTTCCATTGCTCCACCGGCTCTAAAAATTCCAATTGCGACTAACATTGCAACAAGATAAGGAATGATTCTAATCGCTACATCAAAGCCCTCTTTAGCTCCTTCAACAAAGACTTCATATATTTTTACTTTTTTGATCGCACCGTATCCAATAAAAATTAATATGAGCATCGGGATTGCAAGTGTTGAGATAATTTGAATTATATTTTTGAACAGTTCGGGATTGAGGAAACTGAATAAAGATGTAATTGCGGTCATTAATCCAGTTACCACAAGAATAAAAATTAACAATGCAAAAGAAACAAAAAATATTATTCCTTTTTTACTTGATCTAATCAATCCGGCAAGTCCACCTTCTTGAAGAGGAAATTTCTCTAAAATTTTAGTAGCAGTTATTCCAACTGTTGTTGCGCAAAGAGCCCCAAAAATTGCCGTACCTATGATAATTGCAGGATCACTGCTCCCTGATGCCGCACGAATTGCAATCGCTGTAGCTGGTATCAAGGTTAAACCCGCAGTATTTACTGCAAGAAAAGTACACATTGCATTTGTCGCCACACCTTTATTTGGATTTAGCTTATCTAATTCTTCCATTGCTTTTAAACCAAATGGAGTTGCAGCATTCCCCAAACCCAGCATGTTCGCGGCCATATTCATTATCATTGCACCCATTGCCGGATGATCTTGTGGAACATCCGGGAAAAGGAATTTCGTTAATGGCCTCATTGCGTTTGCAATTATTCTGATTAGTCCCGCATCTTCAGCGACTTTCATAACACCAAGCCAAAGAGCCATAATGCCAATGAGCCCAATGGCAATTTCTACAGCAACGCCTGCATAATCCAATGCTGAATTTGTTACCTCCTTCATTTTGGCAAATTCAATATCTTCTAAAATGATTGTACCCAAAAAAATCAGAGGACTTATCTGTTCGTCAATAAATACTTCTCCGGTTAAATCTTTTTCTTTACCGGAAATTAATGCCATCTCTTGCCAAAGCTTCGGAGAATTATCATTCACATTAAAAAACAGCAAAGTAATATTTTTTTCTCTGTCAAATGTAATTTTAGCCGATTGTAAAATATCACTTTTAGCTTCAGAATTATAGAAACTGTTAAATTGTTCTTTTCCTATTTTTAGTTTTACATCGTAACTTTTATTAACAAATTTGTCAATTGAATCCTGAAGTACAATTTCAATTGGAAGTGATTCTCCATTCCGATACTTATTATCACTTTTATCAATTAAATCGGTAGAAAGGGCTACTCCAATGCCAAGAATCAATAAACCCAGCCAGACATAATTCAGCATTATAACTCCTTGATTTTAGAGAAGAAAAATTGAATTTTGTATTACAAGTTATAAATTCTTTGTCTAATCTACCTAAGGATTTTTCTCAAGTAATAAAATTATTGGCAATTTAATGAAGATAGCATTGGTTCAGTATTCTCCCGTTTGGGAATCGAAAGAAGAAAACTTAACTAAAATTAAAGGATTATTAAGTGAATTAAATAATGAAACTTCCCTAATTATTTTTCCTGAATTAACTCTTACTGGATTTACAATGAATGCCCAACAAAATTCAGAGGAAATTGATGGAATTGGGATGAGATTTTTTATGGATCTTTCTGCCTCGATAAAAAAAGATATAATCTGTGGAATAATTGAGAAAGATGATTCTAAATTTTATAATTCACTTTTTCATTTTGATTCAAAAGGCTTGATTAAAGCAGTTTACCGAAAGATTCATCCATTTACTTTGGCTGAAGAAGATAAAAATTACTCAAGCAGTAAGGAAAAAGTGATATCAAAATTTGATAATTATAAAATTGGCTTATCCATCTGTTATGATCTGAGATTCCCTGAATTATACAGATCTTATGCTAAAGAAAAAGTTGAGTTGATGATTAACATTGCAAATTGGCCAATAAAACGGATTGATCACTGGAAAACACTATTGAAATCGAGAGCTATTGAAAATCAATGTTTTATGGTTGGTGTAAACCGTGTGGGAACTGATCCTTACCAAGTGTATAACGGCTGTTCAGCTGTTTTTGACCCGATGGGTGAAGAAGTTGTGCTAGTAGAGAATGAAGAGAAAATAATTTATGCTAATATTGATTTTGATTATGTTAAAGAGGTACGCCAAAAGTTAGGATTTTTGAATGATATTAAATTGATTTAATCAATACCAAATAACTTTTTCATCTCATCATTACTGATTGACTTAGTAATTTCTTCTTCTGATTTTTTGTTTTTTTTATCTTTTAATAACTTTGCAAATTCTTCACTTTTAATTATTGTACAGCTATTGACTTTTGCATAATTCTGTACTGAATGATCTGAGCTTACAATAGCTAGTAATTTTTGATTTTTGGAATTATCAATCTCTTTCTTGATTTTACTGTCGGCAGTATTATTATTTGAATAGGTTAATTTTGTTTTGTTGGATGGAATTGGATCAGATGCAAAACCATCTAGATGAAGTGAAACTTTGACATTTTTATTCGCAAAGTATTGATCGAGATACTTGACTAATTTCACCCTGGACATTTGCCGCTCTTTCTGCTGTAAGGCCCAAAGTTCAGTTATCTTACCTATTAAATTATTGCCATCGATTATGTACTTCTTAATCATCAGTTTTTCTTTGTGTTCTTTATGGTCGCTTTTCTTTGAGCGCTTTGTAGTTAAATTTTCTAAAATAAGTAAATTAAATTAATCTTAATGGATTCCCGATTATCACATTCTGGAATAACGAGAAAAAATAGAAAGCACTGTCTAAATTATAAAAGTTACCTTCCGGAATAAACACCTCTTCTTCTTGTTACTTTAACATCTCTTAATTCGGGAGCTTTCATTCTAATTTCAAATCTGAAACCGGTGTAACTCCCTAAAGGATTCCAACTAAAATTCATTTCCCAGCATTCTAAATCTCTGTATACTGTAACTTGCGGTGCAGAAAATTCTTCTCTCTGAAAATCATAATTACCGCGTACTCCAATTTTCCAATTTGTAGCCAAATTAAATCCAAGATTTATACCCAAATTAGAGTTAATCGTTCCCTTTTCATTGGTTGGCTTTGAAAAATCATAATTATAGTTTAAACTTAAATTCCAAGGGATTGAAAAATCATTCTCTTCTTCTTCATACAACCGAACATAATCTTGTTCTTTGAATGCACCAAATTCTTCTTCATCTTCATCCGGTTTGCCCTTTCTTTCCTCTCCTTTTAGTTTATCCCCGGAGAGGGTTGTAGATATTGAAAAGTTAAGGTTTGTCAATCTAAAAAGACCTTTACCCATATCAGCAAGATATGTATTTAATCTTCTGCCATTTTCATTATAATCATAAAAAGTATAAGAAGATGAACCATTAAAATTAAGAATGTTTCCAATCTTTGTTCTGTAACTAACTCTTAAATCGGAAAGCTTAAGACTATCAGCTGCAAAATTATAACCTGTTGATAAATCTAAATTCAGCAATGTGATTTTTTGTGATTCAGATGTTGTATCAGTCGGATCTTTCGTAGTTTTTATCTCAAAAACGTTACCAAGGGAAAAATTCACGATTTGTGATTCACCAGCTGAAACTCCTCCAAAAACTTCTCTTGAATAAGGATCATATTCCTCAAAGGTCCCGTCAGCCTGTTGATAAGTTTCGTAATACCCCCATTTTTTAACGGAAAAATCTGGAGAATAATTGTATGAAAGTGATGGAGTAAGTGTGTGCCTAAATGCTTCTATACCGAACATTTGAGGCTGCATAGTACCATAGACCTTAGTTGAAGTTGATAACCCAAAATCAAATGTCCTTATCATATTTATATCATAAATATCTTCATTACTATATTCATTGGCTACGGCACTCGTTAATGATTGTATCATCATTTTTGAATAAGAAATATCTTGTTCAGTTTCGGCAACTCTTCTAGTCTTTTTATTGTACCATTTTTCAACATAACTTAAACGAGGAGATAAATTGAAGTATCCAATTTTAGGCGAAGCATTAACAGAAATATTATGCTGCATTCCGCCACGAATTTGAAGATCCCCGCCAATATTATTTCTCTTGTTAGTAAATTGTCCGCGATAACTCATTCCAATTTTTTCATACCAGTTTTCGTCACTAGTAGAAGCTGAACTTTTGAATGGATAGAATTGAGATTTATTAAATGAAACACTCGGTAATATTTCTCTTATATCTACACTGTCTAACTTTTGAGTCCTACTATAATTTATTGTTAGCGAATTCCCGGATTCATCCCATCTTTTACTCAATGTTGCATTAGATGTAATATCTTGAGTTAATAAATCGTTATAACTGGTGCTATTATTCTGCAAGTAAGATCTTGACTGAAATCTTAGATTTGCATCAAACTTTAGTGTTGGTGTAATACTTTGATTATGTGCAAATGAAATATTCCAATCAGTGCTTCTTTGTTTACTAGGATCTTCATCTTCACCAATAAGAATTTTAGAATAACCTCCGCTTAAGTTCCCGCTGTAATTATATCTACTTGCGTAACGGTAGCGTACTTTAGTTCCCCAACCGCCGCGCATATAATAATCACCGTTTAATGTTAAATCCATGTAATC
>CAYXXW010000062.1:0-11798 GCA_964469115.1 uncultured Melioribacteraceae bacterium | reverse complement strand
AGGAAGTCTTAATATTCATTTTGATAAATTCTATAACGAAGATGATTTATACAAAAATAAGCACATTGAAGAATTGTTAAAATTCTTTGAATCAAGAAATTTGTCTTATAAAAAAGATGATGCCACTTGGCTAAAATTTAGTGAATTGGGTCAAGAGGTTGATAAAGTAATTGTGAAATCAAGCGGTGAACCAACTTATCGTTTGCCGGATATAGCTTATCATAAAACTAAATTTGAGCGAAATTATGATTTGATGGTTGATATTTTTGGATCGGATCATGCAGCCACTTATCCGGATGTACTTGCAGGTATTGAGGCTTTGGGTTACGATAAAGAAAAAGTAAAAGTAATAATCCATCAATTTGTAACTATTATTCAAGATGGTGAAGTTGTAAAAATGTCAACACGTAAAGCTAATTTTATTACTCTTGATGATTTGATTGATGAAGTTGGGGCAGATGTTGTCCGTTACTTTTTTATTATGCGTAACTATTCATCACACATGAATTTTGATCTTAATTTAGCGAAAAAACAATCTGATGAAAACCCGGTTTTTTATTTAAAATATGCACACGCGCGAATTGCATCAATTTTGCGCTTAACTGAGGAACAAGATTTACAATTATCTCATGAACACCTAGATTTACTTGATGCAGATATTGAACAGAAGCTTATAAAACATTTGCATCAATATTCAGAGGAACTCTATACATCTGCAGTGAATTTTGAGCCTCACAAATTGGCTAATTATCTTGAAACTTTAGCTTCATTGTTTCATAAGTTTTATACTGAATGCAGAATTATTGGGTCTGAGAAAAGTTTAGCCGAGGCGAGAATTGCTTTAATTTTAGCAGTAAAAACTGTTTTAAAAAATGGACTTTCAATTCTTAGTCTAGAAGCACCGGAAAGGATGTAATTAATCCGCAATAGCAGCGGAAAGAGCATAAATATTATTAGCTCCACCTGCCTGCAGTATTTTTGCACATTCAGCAATTGTTGCTCCTGTTGTAATAACATCATCAATTAGAATTATATTTTCCCCTTCAATTATTTTAATGTCATTCAATTTAAAAGCACCTTCAATGTTTTCTTTTCTTTCTTTCAGATTGAGTTTTGTTTGGGTTTTGGTAAATCTGATTCGCTTAAGAATATTTGATTTCATTGGAATATTGGTATGCTTGGAAATGCCCATTGCAATTTCTTTTGCTTGATTAAAACCTCTATCGGCTTTTCGTAATGAATGTAAGGGGATTGGAATAATTATGTCACAATTCCATGATGTGATTTTATCTATCAGAAGTTCTGCAGTAATTTTACCTAAAAAGTTTCCCACCTTATAGTTTTTATCATACTTAAGTGAATGAATGAGTTTTTGTATCTCTTGACCTTCATGAAAAACAAAAGCTGAGTGAAAATCACTAACAACTTTTTCATTTGCAAATTTCCTTTCGTATTCTGCTTCAATCCTTTCAATGGTTACAATTTCAACCCTTTCAAAACAGCGTTCGCAAATAATTTCTTCATTTATGGAGAGTTCAGTCTTACAGGAAATACAAAATCTAGGTAGGAAAAAATCGAATATTGCTTTTATTTTAGTGTAAAGCAAAATTTATGCAGACATTAGTTTTTATTAATTTGAGATTTTAGTTTGCTATCCTTCTTTTCAATATGTGTACTGATCCAACTCATAAGAGAATCAAGTATCTCGGGATTAAATTCTTTTTTGTCAAATTTTAGCGTTCTGTAATAATCTGAATACTTGTTAAGAGCTCGATCATGCTCAAGTTTATGAGAAATATACTGGACAATTTTATGTTCCTTCATAAAACTTTCTTCACTTTCAAAATGCGTTTTCATGTGTGAGATAAGGGAACCAAATGATTCAAGTATTTCCCCCTTTTTGTGATCTTTTATTTTGAATAGATGATTTGCAGTATCAATTATTTGTTTGTGCTGATCGTCAAAAAGTTTTATGCCTATTTTTTGTTCCTTCCCAAACTTTAAAAGTGACATTTTGTTACTCCATGATTTAATTAAATCATTCTTAAAACCTTTCTAATTATCCATTCAATTGAGAATAAGAGAACTATTATTAGTAATATAACTTCTAAATTAGACAATCGCAACTCTTTATCTATCAATTTATATTTAATTTCATTATTGTAATTTTTATCTATTTCATTTATTAAAAAATCAGTTTCATCAATTTTTGAATATTTTCCACCTGTTGCAAATGAAATTGATTCTAAAAATCTGGAATTTACTTTCCTTTCCACTAACTCCAATTCAATAGGGTCGATATTAATATTTCCGCTGACCGATTTTAATTTTCTTGGATTATTAACTAGTCTAGCAGTATAATGATATTGACCCGGTTCATCCAAAATAACTTCAACTTCATAAATTCCATCAGCTATTTGTGAAAAGCTGTATTCGTATTTATTGGTAGGGCTACTCAAACTTAAAACTATTTCCTGATTATTTAGCGGTTCAAATGTTTCATCATATAAACTTACATTAAAATTAATCTTTTCACCCAGCAAGTAACTCTTTTTAGGAATAGAAACATTAAAAAATTGTTTTTCACCATAGATAGAAAGCCACTTGATAGAATTCAAAATAAAATTATCAAAAAGTTGATGGTTGTCAGACGATCTGATTTTCCATCGCCAAATATTAACGGCATTTACAACAATACTCTTTCTCGTTCCATCATTACTACTGAAAATTATTGGGATCGTTCCCGATTTATCATCAAGTAATATCTGTGATATTGCGTTTGGTATTAGTTTAGTTTTAGTGATATTTATTGGCGGTAAATTTTTCCAAGCATTTTTAATTGGTTCAGAGTCACCGAGCAAACTACCTGAACTATTATTTATTTTAACCATTACTTCAGAAAAATCATCAGAAATATTTTCAATTTTGAAGGGTAGATTTTGTTTAAGGTCATTAATTTTTGTAAAATCTATAGTATTTGACAGGAGCAAAATAATATTTTTATTTTCCTTAGTAATGATTTCACTTACATTCTTAATAAAATCGGCATTGCTATTAATACTTGGAAAACCTATTAAAAAGATAACGTCAGATTCTTTTAATACATCCAGGTTATACTGATTTTTATAAAAATTATTACGACTTAATTCAATAATTTTCGAAACCTCAAAATCATCATTCTCCTCAATACTATTAACTACTGTTGAAAGATCTGGACTAGGACCACCTGAAAGAACTGTTATCTTTTTCTTCGATGCCAATACATTTATTAAACGGGATTTGGAGTTGTTGAATTTATTCTGCTCAGTAATTCTACTTGAAACTTTTGCAGTGATCTTGTGTTCCCCTTCAGTTTTTGCCGCATATGGAAAACTAACTCGATTAATTCCATTGTTGCTTAATTGAATAGATTTTGATTGGACAAGCTGATCATTATCAAAAAGTTGAATAGATATTTTATCATCAGATAGGTTTTCGTTTCTAATAATTACTTCAATATCAGTTTCACGCTCGGTATAGATGAAATCGTTGCTATTTATTCGTTCAACAATTATATCTGAATAAGTTGAAGTATCACCTATACCAATTGTATAGATTGGCATTTCCAATTCATTAAATTCGTATAAAGGATTTTTACCCTCGTTACTTAAACCATCGCTAATAATAATAATTGAGGCAACATTATTAGTATTTTTAGCTTTATTTAAAATTGATTCAAACTCAGTAGACGTAGAATTGAATGTAAGTTTTTCATTGTCAACACTATTAATTTTATTTATGGTAGACCCGAAAGTGAAAAAATCAATATTATGATTAGCCTCACTATTAAGTTCATTCAATAAATTTTGAACTTTCGCAAGGTCCTCTGTGGTGCTGAATTCGGAAATAGACTTTGAATTGTCGATAAATACCAAAGTTTTGGGATCAATTTTTTCAGTAGTTGTGATTTTGAGAATTGGGTCAAAAATTAAAAAAAGTAAGAGAGATAAAGCTAATATTCTTATGAATATTAACGTCCCTTTTGCAAAATTACTTACCGGCGGTAATGTGGTTCTATAAATATAAAATGTGTAGGCAAATATAATCGATAAGCCTAGAAGCAATAAAAGTAAATTACCGGAAAGACTTACATTTATGTTTTCAAATGAATTCATTTATAAAATAGAAATGTTATAGATGGAATTAGTTATATCACTTATGGTTAAATAAGTTCCATCCCTTTAATTCTTCATAAGTTTTATAATCTGTAAGATCAAAATGGACAGGTGTTACTGCTACATAATTATTTTTTACTGCAATTTGGTCATTAATTAAATCATGATCATAGTCTGTCATAGTTCCGGTTAACCAATAATAATTATTACCGTAAGGATCAACCCTTTCTTCATAAATATCATCCCATTTAGATAATCCTTGCCGAGTTGGAATAATACCTTTTATTTCATTTTCCGGTAGATTTGGAATGTTTACATTAAGTAGTGTACCTTTAGTCAATCCATTTTTAATAACCTGCAAAGTAATTTCTTTTGCAACTTTTCTGGCAAATTCAAAATATTTTGGTCTGTGATCTGTAATTGAAAAAGCAATAGCAGGGCAATCCATAATAGCAGCTTCTCTTGCTGCGGATACTGTACCGGAATAAATGATGCTAATTGCAGTATTTGCTCCATGATTAATTCCTGAAACAACAATATCCGGTAGTTCTTTAAGTAGGTTTTTTATCCCAAATTTCACACAGTCAGCTGGAGTGCCTTCTACAGCATAACCTTCAAATTTATTTCTCATATTATATTTTATATAACGAAGCGGTGTTTTCATTGTTATTGAATGCCCAACAGCACTTTGCTCAGCTATTGGAGCAACAACTACAACTTCACCAATCTCACTTAATGCATCTGTTAATTGAAAAATTCCTTCGGAACCTATTCCATCATCATTACATACCAATATTTTCATTAAATATTTTCCTATTTTGACTAAAGATTTTTATTTAATTAATAAATATACCAAACTTTGGAGATTAAATAGTTTTTCGATTATTTGTAAAATAGTTGGGTGAATCTTTATAAATTATGAGTCGATAAAATGAAAAATAGAAAAATTATTTTCACAATAATATTAATTATCATAATGCCTCAGGCAATTTATATGCAGAGTGATAGTTTAGAAATATTTATTATTGATGCTTATGTAACACCGGAAAAACCGCACACGTTTAATTTAAGTTTTTTTACCTCAGAAGCTGTAAAAGCAAAGCTTGATGTTGATAGTAAATATTTTATTGATATTTCTGAAGAATATTTAGAAGACCATGCCGCTATGATTGAATTTTCTGAATATAAATTTAGTGATAAGTTTGTACCTTTTAATATTATCTGTGAAAGAAAAGACGGTGATTTGGTAAAAAGTGAAACCTATGAAATTATATTGCCCTACGAAGAATTTATTGAAACAAAGGAAGGGGATAATCCTATTTCAACAATTCTGATTGGATTAACTCTTTATTTATTGCCGTCACCAAGTTTGTTTATTGTTGAAGAAAAGAATTATTTTTCACTGACGAAGGAATTGCCAATCATAACATTTTATTCATCCGGTTATAATTATCCGGAAGGTAATATTAGTTTAGAATACACACATATCTATGAAGAAGCAATTGATAATTATCTTCGGCTGGGATATAAGCATTTTATTCCAATAAGTGTTTTTGAGTATTTATCGCCTGGGCTAACCGGATTTACTAATTTTAATGGCTTCAATGGAGTTGGAGCTGAAATTTCTCTTGGTTTTTTCAAATTTTATGATGTTTTTACTGTATACACAAGATATAGATATAACCTAAATCCATCAAAAACAGATCAGCACTTCCAAGAAGTTAGTGTTGGTTTATATTCAAATTTCTTCACTATAGATTATTAATATTTATGCCCAGAAAAGAAAACTACATTGATTTAGGTGAACGTGGGAAGTACAATAAGAATAATAAACTTAATGATCTTACTGGCAAAGAATGGATAAAGTTTTCTAAAACCTGGTTTGTACATTCACCACCTAGAAGAAAAAATAATGAAATACTCCATCCGGCAAAATATCCTGAAAGTCTCGTAGAAGAATTCATAAGCTTCTTTACAAAAAAAAATGAATGGGTATTTGACCCGTTTTTAGGAACCGGAAGCACATTAATTGCCGCTGGTAATCTAGCCCGAAACGCTTTTGGTATTGAACTTAATAAGAATTATTTCAATATTGCTGATAAAAGAATAAGAGAAAAGAATTATAAAAATAAAATTATAGCCATCAACGGAAACTCTTTGAACACCTCCACCATAGTAAAAGAAAATTTGACCCAACGCAGAAAGTTTGATTATATAATAACTTCTCCTCCTTATTGGAATCAGCTAGAAAGAAACTCTATGAGGCAAAAAGGTAGAAATAAAAAAGGACTCGATACAAAGTATTCTAATTCAGCAGAAGATATTGGAAACATCAAGAGTTATGAAGAATTTTTAAATATTCAAGCAAAAATATTTGATGCAGTTTACGATGTTGCCAAAGAAAAGGCCTACCTTACAATAATTACTAATAACATTTATTACAAATCAAAACTTTATCCTCTTGCATTTGACACAGCAACCACACTGACACAAAGAGGGGAAAAAAGCTGGGTTCTTAAAGACGAAAAAATTTGGCTCCAGAACGATAAACCTTTAATTGCTTTAGGAGTAAATAGTGCATGGGTAGGAAACAGACATCATCAATACTGCCTAATATTTAGAAAGGAAAGCCGTTAATTGGAATTTGCAATCTCAGTTAGTGAAATAACTTCCCATATTAAAAGAACTTTAGAAGAAGATTTTTCGCAAGTTAAAGTAATAGGAGAAATATCAAACTTTAAAGCTCATGTATCCGGGCATTGGTATTTTACTCTTAAGGATAGCAATGCCTCGATTAGCTGCACAATGTGGCGGGGGATTAATAATTACGTTTTCTTCACTCCCCAAGATGGAATGAAAGTCATTTTAACCGGTAGAATTACAGTTTATCCTCCCAGAGGGTCTTACCAGTTAGATGCTAAATCTATGAAGCCTGCTGGTGAAGGCGAACTTCAAAAGGCTTTTGAAGAACTTAAGAACAGATTGAGGGATGAAGGATTATTTGAAGAGCAGTATAAAAAATCGATTCCAGTTTTCCCGCAAACGATAGGAATTGTAACTGGTAGTGATACTGCAGCTTTTAAAGATATGTTAAGTGTAGCTGAAAGAAGATTTCCACTAGTGAAAATAATTATTGCTCCAGCAAAGGTACAAGGAGATGGAGCAGCAGCGGATATTACTAACCAAATTGAAAAATTAAATAAACGAAAGGATATTGACGTTATAATTATTGGGCGTGGCGGCGGATCTCTTGAAGATCTTTGGGCATTTAATGAGGAAATTGTTGCAAGGGCGATTTTTAATTCTAAAATCCCAATAATTTCAGGTGTTGGGCATGAAATTGATTTTACAATCGCTGATTTTGTAGCTGACCTAAGAGCACCAACTCCTTCTGCAGCTATGGAATTAGCAACTCCGAATAAGGATGAAATTTTTGCCTTTATATCTGAATTTAACTATAATAATACAAATAATATTTCTGAAAAATTATCGGACTTTAAAGGACAGATTAACACACTAATTGAATCATTTGGATTTAGAAATCTTACCAATATTATAAATAACAAAAAACAGACATTTGATAATTATTTATTTAGAATTCAAGTCATTATTAGTAATTTGATAAGTAAGAATAAAAATAATTTAGCTCTTCAAGAAAAAATTATTTCTTCTAATGATATTGATCATATTTTAAGCAGAGGATTTGCAATAGTTGAACAAAATAATAAAATTGTAAAACGAAAGTCTCAATTTATTTCTGAGAAAAATTTTGATCTAACATTTAGTGATGGAAAGGTAAAAATTATAAAATGAGTAAGAAAAGTAAAAGTTTTGAAGAATCTTTAAATAGACTGCAAGAAATTTCTGAACTATTAGAAAGTGATGAAATTACTTTAGAAGACTCAATAGCATTATATGAAGAAGGAATTAAATTATCGAAACAATGTTATTCCATACTTGATAAAGCTGAATTAAAAGTTGAACAATTAAATAAAGAAATTGAAGCAGAATTAAATAATTCCTAAAAATAGAGAGATCTAGAGTGGTAGACGAATCAAAGTATAATATTTTATTTAAAGTTAATTCACCAAAAGATATCAGAGATTTTAGCATCCCGCAATTAAAAGATTTATGTGAAGAAATACGCGAATATATGGTTGATGTTGTTTCGCAAATTGGTGGACATTTTGGAGGAGGACTTGGCGCAGTTGAATTAACCGTTGCACTTCATAAAGTTTTTGATACTCCTAACGATAAGCTGGTTTGGGATACCGGACATCAAGCCTACCCGCATAAAATTATTACGGGTAGAAGAGATCAGCTTAAAACTATAAGAAAATTCAAGGGTATAAGCGGGTTTTTAAAAAGATCTGAAAGCGAATATGATGAATTTGGTGCCGGGCATGCATCAACCTCAATATCTGCTGCTTTAGGTATTGCTGCGGCTAACGATATAAATGGTGAACCAGATAAAAAAGTAATTGCAATAATTGGCGATGGAGCAATGACCGGTGGTATGGCTTACGAAGCTATGAACAATGCCGGATTTATAAAGAAAAACCTCGTGGTGGTATTGAATGATAACAATATGTCAATTTCACCTAACGTATGGCAGATATCAAATTATTTTAATGAGATTATTTCTCATCCTGAATACAATAAATTTAAAGGTGCAATATGGGACCTAACAGGAAAGCTTGATAATTTTGGGGATAGGTTAAGAACAGTTGCGGGAAGAGTGGAAACAGGAATAAAAGCTATTGTTACTCCTGGAATGTTGTTTGAGGCACTTGGGTTTAGATATTTTGGGCCTATTAATGGTCACAACATGAACAAATTAGTTAAGCTATTCGAGCATGTTAAAAAATTAAATGGTCCTATCTTAGTTCATATAATTACGGAAAAGGGTAAAGGTTATAAACCTGCAGAGGGAAGCAGGGCTCAATTCCATGGCGTAACTCCTTTTGACAAGGTTACCGGTAAAATGCAGAAGAAAGCTGGTGGCCCTCCTTCTTACACTAAAATATTTGGGACTGCTCTAGCTGAAATAATGAAAGAAAATAAGAAGGTAGCCGGAATTACTGCTGCAATGCCTGATGGTACAGGGCTATCAATCATTCAGAAAGAATTTCCTGATAGGTATTATGATGTTGGAATTGCAGAAGAGCATGGCGTAACGTTTGCTGCCGGTTTAGCAACTCAAGGAATAATTCCTATTGTTGCAATTTATTCAACTTTTCTTCAAAGGGGAATTGACCAAATTATTCATGATATTGCTCTGCAGAAACTTCATGTAGTATTTGTTCTGGATAGAGCTGGACTTGTAGGAGCGGATGGTCCTACTCATCACGGAAGTTTTGATCTTTCATACTTAAGATATATTCCTGGTATTGTAATTATGGCTCCAAAGGATGAGGCAGAACTTAGAAATATGCTTAGCACTGCAGTTGATTATAAAAAGGGACCAGTAGTTATTCGTTACCCCAGAGGCTCTGCACTGGGTGTAGAGGTTAAAGACGGATTTGATAATTTGGAGATTGGCAAATCAGAGCAACTGACCAAAGGCAATGATGCTGCAATTCTTGCAGTTGGATCAATGGTAGATTATTCTATTAAAGCCTTAGAAAAATTAAAAGCCGATGGTCTCAATGTATCATTATTCAATATGCGTTTTGTAAAACCACTTGATGAAGAAGCATTAGATTCAATTGCCCAAAAATATAACAAAATAGTTACCATCGAAGAAAACGCTGTTGTTGGTGGTTTTGGTACCGGTGTTATAGAATATTTCAATCAAAAAAACTATAAGAATGATGTATTAAGGATTGGTTTACCTGATGAATTTATTGACCATGGAACACAAGCTGAATTGCACAATTTACTTAAGATAGATCCTGATGGAATTTCTGCAAGAGTTCAAGAATTTGTGAAAAAATAAAATCAATAAAGAGGTTTAATCTTGAAAGAAAATACCAAAATTGCAATTATTGGTTTGGGCGGAGTTGCTCAATTAGTTCATTTACCTATTTTATCAAAAATAAATTCTGTTGATATTGTTGCAGTTAGTGAAATTAATAAAACAAGATTAAAAACAGTTGCAGAAAAGTTTAATATCAAAAATAGATATACTGATTTTACTAAGATGCTTAACGAAGTTGATTTTGATGCAGCTATTATTTCTACTCCAACCAATACTCATAAAGATATTGCAGTTGAATGTCTTAAACAAGGAAAGCATTTGCTGATTGAAAAACCAATTGCTCTGAATTATGAAGAGACAAAAATTATTGACGATACAGCGAAAAAAAATAAATGTAATGTTATGGTCGGAATGAATTTTAGATTCAGACCGGATTCAATGCTGCTTAAAAGTTTAATAAATAGTGGTGAACTTGGTGAATTATTTTATATAAAATGTGGTTGGACTCGCAAACAAAGTAGTGAACAAAATTGGTTTACAAGAAGAAGCTCGGCAGGAGGCGGTGTTCTTCTCGATCTTGGAATAGTTTTAATTGATACTGCCTTGTGGTTATTAGATTTCCCTAAAGTTAAAAATGTAACTGCGCAAAACTTTAATCACAACAATCAAAATATTGAAGATTCTTCTCTTGGATTTATTAGATTTAATAATTCTTCAATTCTTAATTATGAAGTCAGTTGGTCTTTTCATGATGAAACCGATAAATTTAAGTTAACTGCTTTTGGTACAGAGGGTACCGGTCATTTAAATCCGCTCAGAGCTTACAAAAAATTGGCAACTACAAGAGTTGATTATACTTTAAATTCGGGTTCGCCTTCAAAAAACTTATTCAAAAAATCTTACGAAAATGAATTGAAACATTTTATTGGTGCGTTAAAAGGTTCTAATAAACTTATTTCATCGAGCGAAGAAGCTTTGTTAAGAATGAAGTTGGTTGAAAATCTGTATCAATCTGCGAAAAATAAATCTGAAGTAAATTTTTAGTTAGCATGCCTAAAATATTATTAGTTGATGACGAAAAGGATATTGTTGAGTTTCTAGAATACAATTTAGAGTCAGAAGGCTATGAAGTTATTTCTACTCTTGATAGTGCTATGGTTTTGCAGACTCTCTAGTTAAAGAAAATAAGCACAAAACTCGTAAGAAAAAACAAAATAACGAATAAAAGATAAAATATTTCTGCAAATAAAATAATTTGACAATATTTAGTCATTTCCGTATTTTTCTAAGTCTAATTAAGATTTAATGGAGAAAAAATGTACGCAGTTGTTGATATAGCCGGACAACAAGTTAAAGTTGAAGAGAAAGCGACCTATTACGTTCCGAAATTAAAAGAAGATGTTGATAAATCTGTAACCTTTGATAACGTTTTATTATTCTCTGATGATAAAACCACAACAGTTGGAACTCCATCTGTTAAGGGTGCTACAGTAAAAGCAAAAGTTTTAGAACACTTAAAAGACGATAAAGTTATTGTCTTTAAGAAAAAGAGAAGAAAATCTTATAAAGTTAAAAACGGTCATAGGCAACAGCTTTCAAAAATAGAAGTTACAAAAATTAGTATGACTAAATCTTCACCAAAAGCTAAAGCTGAAAAGGTTGAAGAGAAGAAAGTAGAGGAGAGTAAATAATGGCTCATAAAAAAGGACAAGGTTCATCCCGTA
>CAYXXW010000061.1:0-12119 GCA_964469115.1 uncultured Melioribacteraceae bacterium | reverse complement strand
TTTAAATTCTCTTTTTGCAATTGTCCAAATTGGTTTCATGAAATACCCTAAATTTTAAATCTTATTTCGAAAACTATCTCTTTTCATTTGTCATTCCCACGAACTTGCCTCCAGTAGGCAGGAGTGGGAATCCAGTTTTAGATTTAGTTTCTACAAAAATTCTAATATGCCAAAATGGATTCCCGATAAAAACATTCGGGAATGACATAAATAATTAATTTGTTGTTAATTCTCTAAAAATATCTTCTAATTTTGTTTCAATTGGTGTTAGCTCAGAAAGAACCCAATTATTTTTCACGCACATTTCAAATATTGATTTTTTAGAACTTGCATCATCCTTACTATTAATGATGAAGGTGAAATTATTTTCGCTAACCGGATCAACCATTCCAACAGTACTTAAATTCTGTAATGAAGCAATGACTCTATTTTTATCATCAGCTTCAGAAACACCAACTCTTAAAACTTCTTGCCCTTGAGCCTGCTTACGTAATGATTCTGAGGTACCATCAGCTACTATTTTGCCGTCATTAATTATTAAAATTCTATCACAAGTTGCCTCAACTTCCGGTAAAATATGAGTACTAAGTATTACTGTTTTTTCCCTACCAATTTCTCTAATAAGATTCCTGATCTCAACAATTTGGTTTGGATCTAAACCGCTAGTTGGTTCATCAAGAATTAAAATTTCGGGATCATGAATTAATGCTTGGGCTAAACCGACTCTTTGCTTGTAACCTTTTGATAACTCACCAATCTTTTTATGCTTTTCTACATTTAAGCCGCAGATCTTAACCATTTGAGCAATTCTATCATTAACTCTATTGGAAGGAACGTTTTGAAGTTCAGCAATAAATTTCAGATATTCTAGAACCGGCATATCTTGATAGAGAGGATTACTTTCCGGCAAATAACCAATAAGTGGTTTAATTTTTTCCGGTTCTTCTAAAACTGAAATATCATTTACTCGCGCATCACCATCTGAAGGGGCTATAAAGCCGGTAATAATTTTCATTGTAGTAGTTTTTCCGGCACCGTTTGGTCCTAAAAATCCTAATACTTCTCCGGTTTTTACTTCAAATGTGATATTATCAACTGCGCGTTGAGTTTGATACTTTTTGGTGAGATTACTAACACTAATACTCATAAATTTCCAAACCTATAATTTTTTAACGAGGCAAAATTATAAACAATAAATATATTTTTCAAGAACTTGAAATAATTTTTCAAGTCTTTTGTACAAAATGAATTTTAATTGGTTTCAACTATTTTTTAACTAATTCTTTTATTCCTTCTTTGCCGGCCACAATTACTTTTGAAGCCAAATGCAAAAATAAACCGTGCTCAACAATTCCGGCTCTACTTTCCAATTTTTCTGCCAGCTCAAAAGGATTTCTTATTACTCCAAAATTCGCATCAATAATATAATTGCCTTCATCGGTCATTACCGGGGAACCACTATCAAAAGTTCGTAATTCAGGTTCACCATTAATTGAATCAATATAAGCTTCAATAACCGGATAGGAAAATTTTACAACTTCAAGAGGTACCGCCCATTTTTCACCAAGTTTGGTCGACAATTTTGATTCATCAACAACAACAATAAATTTATTACTTGCTTGAACTAAAATTTTTTCGCGCAAATGAGCAGCGCCGCCCCCCTTAATTAAATTGAGATATTTATCTACTTCATCGGCACCATCTATTGTTAGATCAATATTTTGAGTATCTTGAAAAGTGATGAGTGGAATATCCAATTTATTTGCCAGTTTTTCAGTCTGTCGAGAGCTTGCAATTGCTTTTATTTTTAATAAAGCTCCGGTTCTTATTTCTTGGGCTAATTTGTGAATTGCATAGTAAACAGTACTGCCTGAGCCTAAACCGATTATCATTCCGGATTCAATTTCTTCAACTGCTTTTTCGGCGGCTTGTTTTTTAAATTCCTCTGACATTCTTTTCTCAAATTATTTGGGATTTGTTGCAAACACAGTTAATTCTGTTATAAATCCTCTATCATTCATTTCAAGTGAAGAAACTACAGCGTGTGCAATATCTTCACCAATCAGCTTTGTCGGATTAAATTCTCTGCTATCCCTTCCAGAATTAGCAACAAATTCAGTTTGAACTTCTGATGGATTTATTAAAATAACCCTTACATTATAAGGACGTAATTCTGCTCTCCAACATTCAGTCATGCCGCGCAATGCAAATTTGGTTGCAACATAGGGTGTTCCACCTGCAAATCCCTTGGTTGCCGCTGTTGATGCAATATTGACAATTGCCCCACTATTCTGCTCCTTAAATATTTTTGCAGCTTCTCTTGCAGTCATTGCCGCCCCAATTACATTTGTCTGCAATACATCATTAAATTTTGATACTGTAATATTATCAACTAGCTCAAAATAACCGTAACCGGCATTATTTATTAGTACATCAAGTTTGCCAAACTCTGTTTTAACAAAATCAAAAAGACTGATCACATCTTTCTCTTTAGAAACATCGGAGACAACCGGAATTAGATCATTTTCTTGAGCAGCTTTGTCTAAGCGCTCTTTATTCCTACCGGTAATTATAACTATCGCGCCTTTTTCTTTAAGCATTTTTGCAGTTTCTAATCCAATGCCAAGCGATCCGCCAGTAACTAAAACAATTTTATTTTGAAGTTCCATTTTATTCCTTTCTTTTTAGAATTTAAAGTTAAGCTTGCATGAATGAATTATCAACTCAAATTCAAATTTTCTTTTTGCCCTCTATGTGATGCTTTTTGTATCATTCTTTCTGATTAAGTTCTTATTTCTTGCACTTGCATCTATCTTGAGATTAAACAACCTTATAAGTAAATTTTGGTTTGATTTAAAATAGATTACTGAAAGGAAAAAGATTGTCTAAGAATAACGTATACATAGAAACTTATGGTTGTCAGATGAATTTGGCTGACACCGAAATTGTTCAGGGTGTTTTGAAAAACAAAGGATACGACCTAACAAATGATATAAATAATGCTGATGTTGTTCTCCTTAACACTTGTAGTATAAGAGAAAATGCCGAGCAAAGAATTTACGGCAGACTCGGAAATATTAAAACTCTTAAGTATGATAAACCAAATATGATAATTGGTATTCTCGGCTGTATGGCAGAAAGATTGCGCGATGAT
This sequence comes from uncultured Melioribacteraceae bacterium, assembly GCA_964469115.1. GTDB lineage: Bacteria > Bacteroidota > Ignavibacteria > Ignavibacteriales > Melioribacteraceae. The sequence continues at coordinate 8,965 of CAYXXW010000061.1, read as the reverse complement.
TTAGTAAAAGATAAGAAAATAGTTGATCTTGTTGTTGGACCAGATGAATATAGAAGATTACCGGAGCTTATTGATACAGCATTTGCCGGGGAGAAAGGAATTGGAGTAAAGCTTTCCAAGACTGAAACTTATGATGACCTTCTTCCCTATCGTGTAGATGATGATGGACTTTCCGCTTGGATTTCTGTTATGCGCGGATGTGATAAATTCTGTACTTTCTGCGTGGTTCCATTTACTCGTGGCAGAGAAAGAAGCAGAAGTATTGATTCCGTTGTAAATGAAGTGACTGAATTATCAAAGCGAGGTTATAAAGAAGTGACTTTACTTGGGCAAAATGTAAACTCTTATTTGGATAATGGGCGAGATTTTGCTGATTTGCTTGCCGCAGTTGCTGTTGTTGATAGAACACTACGAGTAAGATTTTCAACTTCTCATCCGCAAGATTTTTCTGATAAGTTACTTTACACAATTGCCGAGCATACAAATTTGTGCAATTATATTCATTTACCTGTCCAATCCGGTTCTAATAGAATTTTGGAATTGATGAATAGAACTTACACCATTGAGCATTACTTAACTATAATAGATAAGGCTAGAAAACTTATTCCTGGTGTTTCGTTCTCAACAGATATTATTTCCGGTTTCCCAACAGAGTCCTATGAAGATCATCTTGCAACATTAGAAGTGATGAGAAAAGTAAGATATGATGGAGCTTATATGTTCAAGTATTCACCGCGAGAGGGAACCAAAGCTTATAGAATGAATGATGATGTTGACGAACCGACTAAATCGAAAAGACTAACAGAAATTATTGATGAGCAGCAACAGATTTCTTATGATATAAACCAAAAACTAATTGGAAGTGAAACCATAATTCTAATTGAAGGATATAGTAAAAAATCTAATGATTTTCTAGCCGGTAGAACTGATACCAACAAAGTTGTAATTATTCCAAATAAAGAAAACGTTTCCAAAGCTGATTTTGTTAAAGTAAAAATTAATAGAGCTACATCCGGTACCTTATTTGGGGATTATCTTGAAAAAGTTGATATGATAAAACTTAACATCCAAAAAACAGCGTAGATTATAAGATGAAAAACAAAATATTCATTCTTACATTTTTTTTAGCACAAATTAGTTTCGGTCAATATGTTAACATTGTTCCACAACTTCAGGAAATTGAAGCTGGTAATATTGAAGATGTTAAAGAAGAATTAGCTGAGTTAAAAGATGAGAAATCCGGGGATCCTAATGTAATATTTTTAGAGGCAGTTATTACTGAAGATGGAGAGAAATCTAAAAACTTATATGAAGTCGTTTATAATGATTTTCCAAAGAGTCCTTTTGCTGATGCTGCTTTGTTCAGAAACTTTTCATATTACTATGCTTTAGGTTTATATAAGAAAGCTGAAGAACTTAAAGAACGCTTAAGAAATGAATACCCTAAATCTGCATATCTTAAAAATACAGATAGAACCTTTCCCAAAGTCGATGAGATGATTATAGTTGATCCTTCACCTATTAAAATTAAAGACCCAAATCAAAAACAATTTACTATTCAAGCCGGTGCTTTTAGTGATTATAAAAATGCACAAAATCTAAAAAGTAAATTTACAACTGATGGCTTTACATCAAAAATATCTCCTAAGACAGTTAATAATCTCCAGCTTCATATTGTTACTGTCGGTAATTTTAATATGCGCTCACAAGCTAATAATTTTGTTGACGACTTAAAAAAGAAATACTCCATTACTGGAAGAGTCGTTGAAGTAAACTAACAGCATCAGGACTATGAAATTAAATTTTATCGGGACCGGCTCCGGCAGAACTTCCTTAGATCGCTTTCATTCATCTTTGCTTTTTAAAGTAAATGATAATAATATTTTGATTGATACCGGCGACAGCATTTCTCGGGCATTGCTTAAACAAGGCATACCATTTAATTCAATAACAGATATTATTTTTACCCATTATCATTCGGATCATTTAGCTGGACTACCATCACTTCTAACTCAAATGATAATTGAAAACCGGACTGAACCGCTAAATATTTACACTCATTCTGATTTAAAGCAATCTCTAATTCGCTTTTTAGAAATTAGTAATATTTTTATTGAGACATTAAAATTTTCGATTGAAATTATTCCTTTTAATTTTGGTGAAGATTTAGAAGTAACAACTGGATTTAACTTCTCAGCCAAGCAAAATATTCACATTACGAATAAACACAACATTCAAGATGAAAAAGTTAAATTCATCTCATCAAGTTTTCTTTTTAGTGTTGGTAATAAGAAAATAATATATACTTCAGATATTGGGCATGCTGATGATCTATATTTGTTTCAAGAAGTTGAACCGGATATTTTGATTACTGAAACAACTCATCTTACATTTACCGAGATTGAGAATGCTGCAGTAATTGTAAATCCCGACAAGCTGTATTTAACTCATATTGATAGTGAAACAGAATTGAAAGATTGGTACAATAATTTGAGTGACAAGGAAAGAGAAAAATCCCTAATCGCTTTTGATGGAATGATATTAGATTTATAAGATATACTTAATAATTTATTTAATCATACCTATAGCAAAATTGAATTTATAGAAAAGGATTTAGGAGTTTATAGAGTATCTGTGATCAGTTATATAAATAAATTAGCAAATGATAAGCTCCTTAACAAAGATAAAATCGGGATAGGAAATTACTACTTTATTCCCCCCTATTTCAAATTCTCACTAGCATAAGCTAACTATTTCTTCCTTTTGGGCCTGTAAAGATGTGTAGCCTGCCCAAAAAATACTTCTGCACTTTCCATCATTGTTTCTGATAAAGTTGGATGAGCATGAATTGTTAAAGCTACATCTTTTGCTAAAGCAGCCATTTCAATGGCTAAAGTTCCTTCCGCAATTAATTCGCCTGCTCCGGCTCCGACAATTCCAACTCCTAGAACTCTTTCTGTCTCAGGATCTATAATTATTTTAGTTAATCCATCTGTTCTATCCATTGTTCTAGCTCTTCCGCTAGCTGCCCAAGGAAATCTAGCAACTTCAACTTTAATACCTTTTTCTTTTGCTTCAATTTCTGTTAAACCAGCCCAAGCTACTTCAGGATCAGTGTAAACAACCCCAGGGATTGCAGCTGGTTCAAATGCAACTTTGTGACCTGCAATTGCCTCAACAGCAACCTTCCCTTCCGCACTTGCTTTATGTGCCAACATTGGACCTAAGACAATGTCACCAATTGCATAAATGTTCGGGTCATCCGTTTGTCTTTTTTGGTCAACTTTTACAAAACCTTTATCTGTTAATTGTACTTTTGTATTTTCCAAACCTAAATTTTTGGTAACCGGTGCTCGACCAATAGAGATAAGTGCTTTATCAAATTCTAGTTCAGTTTTCTCTAAATTATCGCCTTCAAGTTTTACTTTTAGTACTTTACCAGTATCTTCTAATTTTGCAACTTTCGTCTTAAGTAAAATTTCCTCAAACTTCGGTTCAATGCTTTTTTGGAATACATTTACCAAATCTTTATCTGCTCCGGGAAGCAAACTTGGCATAAGCTCAACTACTGTAACTTTGCTTCCAAGTGCTGCGTAGACTGAGCCAAGCTCCATTCCAATTACTCCGCCACCAACAACAAGTAATCTTTTAGGAACATCTTCCAACTCAAGTGCATCAGTTGAATCCATAACTCGTGGCGAATCAATTGTTAAACCGGGAATATTAGCCGGTACAGAACCGGTTGCAAGGATTGCATTTTCAAATATAACCTCTTCAGATCCGCCATCATTTTTTTTCACTGTTACAGAATTAGAGTTATTAAATGTTGCTTCACCTTGTATATAATTTATTTTGCGTTGCTTAACAAGCTGACCAGTTCCGCCGGTATTTTGTGCAACCACTTTGTCTTTAAATGATCTTAATTTATCTATATCAATTTTAGGTTCACCGAAATCAATTCCCCAATTGGTTGCTTCTTTTGCTTCATTTAATAGTTTGGCAACATGCAAATATGCTTTTGATGGAATACATCCCCAATAAAGACAAGTACCGCCCGGATTTTTCTGTTTATCAATTAATGTAACTTGCATTCCCATATCTGCTGCTAAAAATGCAGCTGTATAACCACCAGGTCCACCACCAATTACTGCCAGTTGAGTTTTAGTGCTCATTAAAAATTCTCCAAATACTTTTTGTTTTATTTTTTATCATTCTGAACGCAGTGAAGAATCAAGTTCTTAAAGATATTTCGCTTCACTCAATATGACATATTTTTTACTGGTGTATGTCAGAATCATGTTGGGATGACAAACCAATAAATTATCCTTCCAAACTTAACAAGAATGGTTGCTCTAAAGCAGTTACAACCCATCTAACAAACCTTGCCGCATCTGCTCCATCAATTATTCTGTGATCATAGGAAAGTGTTAATGGAAGCATAAGCCTCGGCACAAACTCACCATCCTTAAAAATTGGTTCGTAACTTCCTCTGGAAACCCCGAGAATAGCAACTTCTGGTGAATTTACAATTGGAGTAAAGGCTGTTCCGCCAATTCCACCTAAATTACTAATAGTGAAAGAAGCACCTTGCATATCTTCCAATGTAACTTTTTTATCTCTTGCTTTAATAGATATTTCAGTTAGATCTGTAGCTAATTGAAGTATGTTCTTTTTATCAACATCTCTAACAACAGGAACAATCAAACCTTTTTCTGTGTCAACAGCAATTCCAATATTGATGTACTCTTTTAAGATAATTTCTTTTTTATCCATATCAATACTTGAATTAAACTGCGGAAATGTCTTTAACGCGGAAGCTAATACCTTCATTAAAATTGCCGTTATTGTCAGTTTTCCTCCGACAGCTTCAGCTTTCTTTCCAAACTGTTTTCTTAATTTTTCTAAATCAGTAATATCGGCCTTATCAAATTGTGTTACGTGTGGAATTGTAACCCAAGCATAAGAAAGATGTTCGGCTGTTTTTTTACGAACATTACTCATTGCCTCTCTTCTTACACTTCCCCATTTTGAAAAGTCGGGCAATGCTTCTCTCTTAATTCCAACAGGCATTCCTCCACCCGAAGTTCTTAATTTTTCATTGATTGACTTAGCAAATACTTTGACATCATCAATTGAGATTCTTCCGCCAGGTCCATTTCCACTAACTTCATTTATATCTACGCCAATTTCTCGGGCAAATCTTCTAACTGTTGGAGCTGCAGGAGCTATTTTTGAAGGGAATGTTTGATTTACCAGACTGCTGCTTTTTTCTTTTTCAGATTTTTCGGTTTTCTTAGGTTCTTCAACTTTTACATCATTACCTTTTGGTTTATCATCTTGTTTTCGATCGATTTGTTTTTCAGATTCTTCCTTTTTTCCCTCTGCGGGCTTAGCGGCTTTTCCACTTACGGTTTCGACTAAAAGAACAACATCTCCTACTTTTGCGTTATCTCCATCTTTGACCTTTACTTCTTTTATTACTCCAGAAAATTCAGAAGGAACTTCAACAGTAGCCTTATCAGTTTCAATTTCAAATAAAATTTGATCAACCTCTACCTTATCACCTACAGAAACTAAAACTTTTGTTATATCAGCAGATTCAATATTTTCACCTAGCTCAGGAAGTCTAAATTCTAGAATTCCACCTGAAGTATTATTTTCCTCGTTTGGTTCCTTTTGTTTTTCTACCTTTACAGTTTCTTCTTTCTCCGGTTGATCAGTTATATTTTTTTCTTTTTCTTTATTTACATCATCAGATTTTTCATCCCCTTTATTTTCTGTCGCACCTGCTTCATCAAAAGTAAAAATTAAATCACCAATTTTAACAGTATCTCCATCCTTCACATTTACACTTTTAACCACACCGGAAAACTCAGCGGGAACTTCAACTGTTGCTTTGTCAGTTTCAATTTCAAGCAGAATTTGATCAACTTCAACTTTATCGCCAACTGAAACCATAACTTTTACAATATCAGCTTGTTCAATATTTTCACCAAGTTCAGGTAACTTAAATTCAAACGCCATTTTTTTCTCTAATTTAATTTTCGGTTATGATTTAATTGGATTTAATTTATCAGGATTTATCTTCAGATCCTTCATAGCTTTCTTGATCATTTCTTTGTCAATTTTTCCTTCTTCATAAAGGGCATACAGAGTTGTGTAAGCAATATGTTTTGCATCAACTTCAAAGAAATCCCTTAATGCTTCCCTGCTTTCACTTCTGCCAAATCCTAGTGTACCAAGCGAAGTTAATTTACCCGGCAGCCATTTTGAAATTGATTCAGATAAAATTTGGGTATAATCAGAAGCTGAAACGAAAACTCCCTTCTCACCTTCAGTTACTTCTTGAACGTAAGATTTCTTCTGTTTTTTATCGGGATTTAATCTATTCCATCTATCAACTTCCAGCGCATCGTAATGAATGTTTTTGTAACTAGTTACGCTCCAAACATCCGCTGATACACTGTAATCCTTAGCCAAAATTTCTTGAGCTTTTAAAGTTTCATTTAAGATTGATCCGCTTCCCAATAGGTGGGCTTTTAATTTCGATTTACTTTCTGAAGTTTTGTATTTGTACATTCCCTTAATAACACCTTCTTTAACACCCTCCGGCATTTTAGGCATTGCATAATTTTCATTCATCACGGTGATATAATAGTAGCAATCCTCTTGAAGTTCATACATTCTATGTATACCATCACGAATAATTATTGCAAGTTCATAAGCAAAAGCAGGATCATAAGCCTTAACAGTTGTTATTGAATGTGCTAAAACGTGACTGTGACCATCCTGATGCTGAAGGCCTTCCCCGGCAAGTGTTGTTCTGCCTGCAGTTCCGCCTATTAAAAATCCCTTACATTTCATATCTGCAGCAGCCCAAGCAAAATCACCAATTCTTTGGAATCCAAACATAGAATAAAATGTGAAGAATGGGATTGTATTAATTCCATGTGAAGCATAAGCAGTACCGGCAGCTATAAATGAGGACATAGATCCGGCTTCCGTAATTCCCTCTTCCAATATTTGACCGTTTTTTGCTTCTTTGTAGTAAAGTAAACTATCTCTATCAACAGGCTCATACAACTGACCTCTTGAAGAATAAATTCCAATTTGTCTAAATAATGCTTCCATGCCAAATGTTCTTGCTTCATCAGGAACAATAGGGACAATTAGTTTACCGATTTCTTTATCTTTAAGAAGTTTTGTTAAAATCCTTACGTATACCATTGTTGTGGAAACTTCCCTCCCATCAGTTCCCTCATAAAATTCTTTGAACAAATCTTCGGAAGGAGTATGTATCTTCTGATTTCGCACAATTCTTTTTGGCACGTATCCGCCAAGCTCCTGTCTGCGTTTTTTTAGATAGGTTATTTCCGGGCTATCTTCTTCAGGTTTATAAAAGGGAGCTTTTACAACATCTTCATCAGAGATAGGAATTCCAAATCGGCTTCTAAATTCTTTTAGCTCCTCTTCATTTAATTTTTTCTGTGAATGGGTAATGTTTTTTCCTTCACCTGCTTCACCCAAGCCATAACCTTTAACTGTTTTTGCCAAAATTACAGTAGGTCTTCCCTTAGTGTTTACAGCAGCTTTATAAGCAGCATATACTTTTTCTGGATCATGACCTCCGCGTTTCATTCTTTCTAAATCTTCATCAGTATGTTGTTTAGCAAGTTCAAGAAGTTCAGGATATTTTCCAAAGAAATGTTCCCTTATATAATCTCCGCCTTCAACAATATACTTTTGAGATTCACCGTCAATAAGTTCATTCATTCTTCTTGTAAGCATACCCGACTTATCAGCTTCAAGCAGCGGATCCCAATCACTGCCCCAAACTACTTTAATTACATTCCAGCCGGCACCTTTAAAAACTGCTTCAAGTTCTTGAATAATTTTTGAATTCCCTCTTACGGGACCATCCAATCTTTGAAGATTACAATTAATTACAAAAATTAAATTGTCCAACTGCTCCCTTGCCGCAAGTGAAATTGCACCTAATGTTTCGGGTTCATCAGTTTCACCATCTCCTAAAAATGCCCAAACTTTTGAATCAGACTGACTTTTAAGACCTCTATTTTCTAAATACTTGTTGAATCTTGCTTGGTAAATTGCCATAATTGGACCGAGTCCCATTGAAACAGTCGGAAATTCCCAGAATTCCGGCATTAAATGAGGATGGGGATAAGATGATAAACCGCCACCTTTAGCAAGTTCATGTCTAAAATTATGAAGTTTTTTAGCATCTAATCTTCCTTCAAGATAAGCTCTGGCATAAATTCCGGGAGAAGCATGACCTTGAAAATAAATTTGATCACCTTGATTATTATTATCCTTTCCTTTAAAAAAATGGTTAAATCCTATCTCATATAAAGTAGCAGCAGAAGCATAAGTTGAGATATGTCCACCTATTCCAGGATCTAACTTGTTTGCTCTAACTACCATAGCCATTGCATTCCAGCGGACCAAACTTTTAATTCTTCGTTCAATTTCTCTGCCGCCAGGAAATTTGGGTTCCTGGTCTTTAGGGATTGTATTTACATAAGGAGTATTAGCAGTAAAAGGAAGTTCAACCCCTGCCTCATGTGCATAAGTATCTAAATCGTGAAGTAGTTGTTTTACTCTTTCTGGGCCGCTATTTCTTAAAACAAATTCAAGGGATTCAAGCCATTCGCGAGTTTCATGTTCTTCAATATCTTGACGACTATCTTTTTTAATTTCATCCATTTGCTGAGTATTCCTTTTAGAAAATTTTCAATACACATTAAAAGTCATTCTATCTTATATTAAAGTTCACTTTTAGACTAAATTACATGTTTTTAATATAATATTTTTAATTTTAATTGCAATCTACTATAGTTTTATTGATTTTGCAAATAGCGAGATTGCCTATAGTTGCATATGCAACCTTAAATAATTTATTACTAATAATACCAATTTATGCGAATTTAATTACGATCATTGTTAT
>CAYXXW010000060.1:0-12381 GCA_964469115.1 uncultured Melioribacteraceae bacterium | reverse complement strand
ATAGTCTTTGCTTTTGATGGAGATTCCACCAAAACAAGATTCTTTGCCATTCAAATAACCTTTAGTTTATTGTATCGGATGAATAAAGGAGAACTCTGCTTCCGGGCAAGATTTCAGAATCAAAATCAACCAGCGAGAAAAGGATAATCCAATTTATATCATCTTTGGAAACCCGTTCTTCAGGAAACATAGTCATTTGTTCAAGCAGTAACTCTACATCAAGTGGCTCTAAAAGACCTACATTCACTAAGTGCAGAATATATTCATGATTTTCAGAGCCAATAATACTTATTTCTTCACTTGTTAATAATCTAAAACTCTTAGAAGTAGAATTACCTTCTTTATAAAGTTCCAATCTATTGGTGAGAAATTTATCGAAAACAAGACCGAGAGCTGCACTAACAGTCTGCTCATCAAAATCTTTATTTGTATTTAAAAGCCGAGTTACTTCTTCAATTGAAATATTATCTTTTAAACCTTCTAATATTTTTGCAAGAACTTCAACAATTTTAGCTGTCATATATCAATAATAAATTTTATTTATAAAATAAAAGTATTTATTTACAAGACTATTTTCAAGTCTTTTCATTTTCTTTTTATCTTTTGTCTCTTTATCATCATAGCCAAGCAAGTGAAGAATCCCATGAATAATCAATCTTATAACTTCATTTTCTAAACTTACTTTATATTCTTTTGCAAACAAAGAGGCATCGTTCAAAGATATAAAAATTTCGCCATCTAAAGTATAATTTTCTCCTGAATAATTAAAGGTAATTATATCAGTAGAATAATTATGCCCTAAATATTTATCATTTATTGGTTTTATTTGCTCTGAGGTTATAAAGTTAATTATTAAAGATTCAATCTCAAAGTTTAAATCTGATCTTAGGTTTGACAAAAAACTATGAATTTCACTTTTTTTTAGTTTGATATTAGTTGAATTTGTTATGGATAAATTTTTAAGCAAGATTTATGCATCATTCTTTAATGACTTAATCGTGATTTTCGTATACTTTTTATATCTCTCAGCAGAAGCTTCAAAATCGTTCATTTCTTCTTTAGTTAGATCCCGAATTACTTTACCTGGAACACCTGCAACTAATTTACCCGTTGGAACCACAAAGCCCGGTTTAATAACAGAACCGGCAGCGACTAAAGATTTTTCTTCAACAACAGCACCATCCAAAACTATTGCACCAATACCAATAAGCGATAAATCTTGAATTATGCAGCCATGGAGTTTAACGCTATGACCAATTGTAACTTTATTACCAATATTTAATGGGAATCTATTATTAGTAACGTGCAACATACTTAAATCTTGAATGTTGGTATCATATCCAATTTTAACATAGTGAACATCACCTCTAATAACGCAATTGTACCAAACACTTGAATTTTTACCAATTTCAACATCACCAATTATTTTTACACCAGACGCAAGGAAAACTGATTCATCAATTTTTGGGAATAAATCTTTATAAGGAAATAACTTTTGGACTTCACTTACTTCTGTTAAATTAGATGACAATTTGCTATCCTGTAATATTATAATTTTGCTCTAACAATTCTTTAGCTTTCCCAAATTGGTTATCAGTCCCGAGTAAAATTCTGTACCATCCGTCACTTTTCCAAAAAGTTCTGGCTACATGAGCTTTTAATCTTAACTTGATATAATCCATATCTTTTTCAAATTCATCTTTAACGAATATTACCTTATTTTCTTCAGCAAATTTAGTAAAAGATTTCAATTCATTTTTTGAAAAAGAAAATTCATCGATAAATTTTTGTAAATCATTTCCATATTCAGAGATAATTTTATCCGAATTATTATCCAAATATTTCCTAACATACCTAAAATAAAGATCTTTACTTCGTAACAGAATACTGTAGTAAGTAAGATCATCATTATTGACTATAAAATCCGGAGTAATTCCTCCGTTTGCTTTTAATATTCTTCCACCTTCGGATGTGTATATTTCTTTAGTTGAATCTTGTTCTTGCATCTCCACTACTTCGGTCAATTCTTCATTCGCTTCTGAAGGCATAACAGCATAATAATTTTCTCTGTCAGAAAAATCTCGTTGTATTTCTCTTCCAGAAGGAGTGTAATATTTTGAAATAGTAATTCTAACTGCTGAATTATCTGCTAAAGTAAACGGTTGCTGCACTAACCCTTTCCCAAAAGTTTTTTCCCCAACAATTATCCCTCTATCCCAATCTTGAATAGCTCCCGAAACAATTTCACTTGCAGAAGCACTGCCGTTATTGACCAAAACTGCCAATGATAAATCTTCATATTGAGATGGCCGTTCGGCAATTCTCTCGACATCTAAATCAGATTTTCTTCCTTGCGTATAAACTATTAGTTTATTATCATCAAGGAAAAGATCAGCAACCTTTACTGCTTGATCCATGTAACCACCGGGATTGTTTCTTAAATCAAGTATTAATTTTTTCATTCCAAAATTTGCTAACTGTTCTAGTGCAGATTTAATTTCATAAATTGTAGTTTCGGCAAACTTAGAGATTGAAATATAAGCGATACTATCACTAATCATTAATGCTGCCTCAACAGTATTTAAGGGAATCTGATCGCGAATGATAGAAAATCTTAGTTCGCTTTCTAACATGGGTCTATATATTGTTATTTCAACTTCGCTTCCCTTTTCACCGCGCAAATTAGCTACAACTTCTTTGTTCTTATATCCTATAGAACTTTTACCTTCAATCTCAATTATTCTATCTCCAGGTAATATTCCAACTGATTCACTTGGGCCCCCAGAAATTGCACTAACTACTGTAATAGAATCGTTAATAATTTGAAACTCAATTCCTATACCTTCAAAGTTCCCCTTTAGTTCTTCGCTTATACCTATTTGTTGACTCGCTGGGATGTAAACTGAGTGAGGATCTAGTTGTTCTAACATACCGGAGATTGCATCCTCCACAAGTTCATCTTTGTTTACATCTTTAAAGTAATATTCATCTGCATAATCTAGAACTTCACTGAACTTATTCACTGCATCGTCAGAGTAAGGATCTGAAAAAACTTCATTTAGATTGAATCCAATAAAAACACCGAATAGTAATACTAGCCCTAAGATGAGTAAGTAGTATTTGGAATTGAGCATTAAATTTCCCCTATAATTTAATATATAAGGAGAAAGTAGTGAATAATTCTTGCGGATGTTGTGATCTAGCTAATGTATTTTTAGAATAATTTAACTCCATCGAGAAAATCCAACTTTTTATAGGTTCAATATCTGTCTTAAATCGGTATTCCCTAAGAATTTCATTTTCACCCTGAAGGAAATAAACTTCTTCAGAATCATCAACACGGTGTCCCAAGTCAATATCTCCGCCGTAATTAATAATATCAGCGTTATCTAGATATGTATTTGCACCATGAACGGTATACGAGAATCCTAAACTGATATTGACTCTGTAATGAGGTCTATAATAAAAATCCAGTGATGTTGAGCTTGAATTTGGCTCTAAAACTGAACCAAGATTAAAATTAGAATTTGTGAAATTGTTATCATAAATTCGATGAGTGAATACATACGGATCGATTTTAACATATTGCAATTCAATATCTAGTGGAACTATATTATAGAACTGACTTGAATATGCACCAATGCTTAACAATGTTTGGTTACCGTACCAGCCTTTACCAATTTTACCAAAATCTAAATCATCAATTAAAATTGTAGAATAAATTTTTAGCTTGTCTATTGAATTATTTTGTAAATCGAAGAAAAGAAAAGTATTATCCCTATCTTGATTTGCATGTTCGGCACTTTTGTAAAAATTGAACGGAATTAAATAAGCAAAATCAATATTCCGATTAGAATAAATTATTATCTCACCAACTCCAAAATTAAAATGCTTTGAAGGATTAAATCCAAATCTATGATAAGCTAAGTACTTATCATTTACTAAATTAATGTTCCCTTGAAGCGGGTCCGAATTTACAGTTTGCCCGCCTAATAATTTTCCATGAAAAAATGAAAAATTGAAGGATTTGTAATTTAGATTTAGGCTTAAATAATCCATTCGAGGAGCATTATCGCTAAGCAATACTTTATTGACACCATGCCCAATTAATTTTCTGTCGTTCCCAATTTTGAGTTTTAGAAAATCATAATCAAAAGCTAAATATGCTGAAGTTTCATCAAAATAATTGTCCCCAAGATCAGAAGAAGTTGTACGATTGAATTTATAATTATATTTAAGTGAGGAATAACTTTTTGCTAAATCTTTATTGCCAATAAATGAACCGTTAGTTGTATTTATTTCAAAGCCTATTTTATTATAAAATGTTCCGCGAAAGTTACCTCCAAAACGGTAAAGGGTTGAGTTAGAATTAACTTTATTCTCAAGATCTGAAAGATGTAGATAATATGCTTTACCAATAAAATTTAAGAAGAAAGAAGTCCCATCAGTATTATGATAAGAATAGATATACTTTTCTTTATCAGAGTAGAGAGGATTAGATTCTAAGTTCGGTATTAGAGATTCACTATTGTTGAGAGTTGAAACTAAATCAAACTCAAACTCAGTCATGAAATCAGCTAATTTATTTTGATCAATTCTATCAAGTTTTTCGTATTTAGTTATTATTTCAATAAGATGATTTTTAATTTCTTTTCTGGTTTTGGGCAATTCAAACGAATTATAATTTGATATAATTCCAATTGTCTGCATTCTGTTCAAGTAAACATAAATTTCATCTTCAACTTCAACATAACCTACTTGAGCTGAAACCATAAGCGGAAAAAGTGTAGCTATTAAAATAATGTATAATATTTTTTTCATGACAACTATTTTTCTAGGATTTCTTTAGACTTCACTCTATCTAACTTCTTTCCATTCAGTAGATTTTGAGGTTTTTGCAAAAATTATATAAATACTGTTGATCAGCCAAGTAAAAAGAATTTTAAAGTGACCTATTTTTCTATAACGTCTTGGAGATTCATAAACAGTAAGATTCCGGGCAAATAAAATTTTACCATCCTTTCTGATTCTTCTAAAAAGATCAAAATCTTCCCCGGCAGCTAAATCTTCATTGTATCCGCCATATTCTTTAAAAATACTCTTTTTAATAATATGGCATTCGCCTCTTCCCATTCCTAAACCAACAATATTTAGAAAGTGGAAATAGTAGTTATAAAATGTTTGAAATACTACATCAACAAATTTTTGTTCTTCGGGGAAAACTTTCACACAACAAGTCATAGCCATAAATTTATTGTTGAGAAATTTATTCTTTATTGTTGAAAAAACATTTTCCAAATTCTCTATGAAAATATCACCATTATAAAAAATTAAAAATTCTCCATTTGCAGCTTTTGCACCAACATTTCTGCCCATAGAAATGTTCTGGGCATAACCTTCTTTATTTTTTATAATAATGTCGGCATGTTTCTCAGCAATCTCTAAAGTTTTATCAGTACTGCCTCCATCAGAAATAATTATTTCATAATTATATTTCTTTTTCAAGTCAGCATTATCAATAACTTTCAATAATTGCGGAAGTAATTTTTCTTCGTTGAGAGTCGGTATTATAATGCTGTAGTTAATCATATTAGTAAATAAATAACCCTAATTTAATCCCGTCTTCGGATATTTCAATACCCGGCATAGGAAAATGAATGTAATTTAGTGTATTTTTTATGAACGACCAAAATTTTCCGTGTAAGGGAATCACTTCAGCATCAAAATCGAAAGCTAAATAATAATATGGTTTAGTTCTTTCTGCGGATGAATAATCTCCAATTCCACTAACGAAATAACCAACGGAAAGCATTAAAAATGAAGGCCAATATTCAGCAATATTTTCCGGAAGCAAATTTTTCATTCTTAATGCCAGCCACATTTTTTGACCTTCATAATCATCTGAGAAATTATTATCCGGTTTATCACCATTACGCAAAGCTTTCGAAGGCCAATAACTTACGCGCATCTGAAAATTATTCAAATAAGGATAGTAATATCTTGCGACAAAATAGCTTGCACCAAATAAATTTGATAATGCATCGCCCGGGCTAAATCCCCATTTTGGTTTACCGCTTGCTTTTTCAATCGGAGCAAAACCATCTTGGATCTCGACATATAGTTGCATACCAAGTCCGCCAATAGCACCATACCAGACAGCAGATTCTTCATCAAAGTTAGCTGCTTCAAAACCAGCAGAAAGAAAATGAGAACTTACCGCAGTGCCGAATGCATGTCCAAATTTATCAATATTTTTAGCATATTTATTATCTGAAACTACATGGAAACTACCATCATAAATGTAGTTTGAATCTGATTTCCACCATGTATTTTTGTAATATTCATTAATTTGGTAGAGTATCAAAGAATATCCTAATCCAATTGCGCCAAGAGTGTAATAATCTTTTTCTTGTTCAAACGGACCAAGTTTTATTGGAGAATTCTTGCTCATTAAATTAATTGGAACCCGCACCGGATCGAGCTGATTTGAAATTGTTGAATCTTTTGTTTGTGCAAAATACTTTGTACTATAAAATAAGAGTATTACTAAAATCAATAAATTTTTAAGAAGATATTTCATTTTAATAATACTCTTAAGTTGTACTATTGTTTTTCCGGTCTCATTTGCGGGAATAAAATAACATCCCTAATTGAAGGTTGATTCGTAAAAAGCATTACTAAACGATCAATCCCAACGCCCAAGCCTGCAGTAGGAGGCATTCCAAATTCCAGTGCCCTTACGTAATCTTCATCTATTTGGTGTGCTTCTTCATCACCTTCATCCTTGAATCTTGACTGTTCAACAAATCTCTCTTTTTGATCGATAGGGTCATTCAATTCGCTGAATGCATTACAAATTTCTCGGCCCAAAACATACCCTTCAAATCTTTCAACAACTCCTTCACGCGTTCTGTGTTTTTTTGCAAGAGGTGAAAGTTCAACTGGGTAATCAGTTACAAAAGTAGGCTGAACCAATTTCGGTTCAACAACAATTGAGAACAGTTCATCAATTAATTGTCCCTTATTTTCCTTTCCTTCAAGCTTACCTCCCCTCTTTTTCACTTCTTTTGCTAACTCTTCTGTAGAAACGTCTAAAACATTAATATTAGTTTCCTTTTCCAGCTCGTCAATCATCGAAATTCGTTTCCAAGGTGGAGCAAAATCTACTTCGTTTCCTTCAATATTTAATTTTGAATTACCAATAACATCCATTACAATATGATTTATCATCTTTTCAACAAATCCCATCATCCATTCATAATCTTTGTAAGCCGCATAAAGTTCCATCATCGTAAATTCTGGATTATGAGTTCTGTCCATTCCCTCATTTCTAAAATCTTTTGATATCTCATAAACCCTGTCCATTCCGCCAACAATCAATCTTTTTAAGTAGAGCTCATCTGCAATTCTCAAATACAATCTCATATCAAGTGCATTATGATGAGTTACAAAAGGTCTTGCAGTTGCACCTCCGTAAAGTGATTGTAATATTGGTGTTTCAACTTCAAGAAAATCATTGCTATCTAAAAATTGTCTCATTGAAGAAATAACTTTTGATCGCTTTACAAATACATCTTTTATATGTGGGTTAACAATAAGATCAACGTATCTCTGTCGGTAACGTAATTCCTTATCAGCAAACTGATCAAAAACCTTTTTGTTACCTTGCTCATCAGTTACTTCTTTTGCAATTGGAATTGGTCTAAGTGATTTTGCTAGTAAGGTTAAAGATTTAGTATGCACTGAAATTTCTTCAGTTCTTGTTTTGAAGACAAAACCCTCAATCCCAATAATGTCACCAATATCAAGAAGTTTGAACAAATCATACTGTTCGTTTAGTTCATCCCGTTTTAGGTAGATCTGTATTCTTCCTTCTTTATCTTGAATTTGAGCAAAAGCGGCTTTACCCATTTTCCTCAATGCCATTAAACGGCCTGCGATTCTTACTGTTTTTTCAGCATACTCATCATAATTATTTTTAATTTGCATTGAGTAAGTATCTACTTCATAAGCATACTCGAAAGGCAATATATTTTTACTTTTTATTGCTTCAAGCTCTTCATATCTTCTTACAATTAAAGTATTTAATTCTTGATTTTCCAACATTCCTCCATTGTGTAAATATTTTGAGGGGTACTCAAATTATTCTAAATATTTCTTTATTTCTTTTTTTGTTATTGACCTATATTCACCTGCCCGCAAGTTTTTAACATTAAAATTATCAAAGCGAATTCGTTTAAGTTGTTGCACTCTATAACCTAAAGTTTCAAACATCCGTTTCACAAAATGATTTCTTCCTTCAACAGTAATCACATTTGCAACTTTAAAATTATTTCGTTTGGGAAAAGCTATGCTCGTAAATATACTTTTCCGTCTATCAATATAAATTCCTTTTAAAAGTCTCTGCTTATCTTCAATAGAAAGTTCTTTATCTAGAGTAACCTCATACTCACGCTCCATTTTATTTTTAGGATGCGTTAAGAAGTTTGAAAAGTTTCCATCATTAGTAAGGATAAGGACACCGGTTGTGTTGAAATCTAATCTACCAACGGGAAATATTTTTTCTTTAGATCTGATTAGATCGGTAACAGTTGTACGATTCTTTTCATCTTTTGTAGAAGTAATTACTCCTTTGGGCTTATTGAGTAAATAATAAACTTTATTCTGCGCTTTTAGTTTTTCGCCATCAATAAATACTTCATCATTATCTGTATTAATTTTTGTTCCTAATTCAATAATTAATTTACCATTAACAGATACGCGCCCTTCAGTAATGAGTTCATCGGATTTTCTTCTTGACGCTATTCCGCATTCCGATAAATATTTATTCAGCCGAACTATCATGATCACTCGTATTAATAATATCTTTTTCTAAATTCTCTTCAATTTCATTCATCATAATTTTTCTTTTTTGTTCAAGAAAATCAGCATCTTTAACTATTTCATCAATCTCTCTTGGTTTTGGCAAATCGCTGAGTTTGTTTAATCCAAAATACATTAAAAACTCTGGAGTTGTTGCATAAAGCAATGGTCTACCTATTGTTTCAGATCTTCCTTTAATTGTTATTAAAGTTTTCTCGAGCAGAGTATTAATCATATAATCACAATTTACACCACGAATACTTTCAATTTCCGGTTTTGTAATCGGTTGCTTATAAGCAATAATAGAAAGTGTTTCAAGAGCTGCTTGGCTAAATCTTCGTTTGCTTTTTTCTGTTGAAAGATATCCAACATACTTTGCATATTCCGGCTTTGTACCAAAAACAAAACCTTCTGCTATAGAAATAATTTTGAATGATGATTCATCTGAAATGTATTTTTCATTAAGCTCGGCAACAGATTTTTCAATATCAGAAGGAGTAATAATTATATCATTTCCATCAATTTCTTTTATCGCTTTAATGATTTCATTAGAAGAAATTGGTTCGTCTGAAGCGAAAATTAATGATTCAATAATTGATTTATAAATATTATCCATTTTGCAATTGGTAAATTTCAAAATCATTAAAATTAGAAGATTCTCTCAAGCCGATCTCACCCATTTTAATAAGCTCAAGCAAAGCAATAAATGTTACGACAATTCTTATTTTTTCCTTAACACCCTTTACAAGATTTACAAAGTTGACTTTTCCAAACTCCCTTACCCTATTCATGATAAATTCAATCTGTTCATCAATCGTTATATTCGACTTTTCTACTTGATGAACTATCTCTTTAGGTTTCTCTTTTATTGCTTCTTGAAAAGCTTTAATGAGGTCATAAATAGAAATATTTTTTAATAGTGTCTCAAGTTGTGGCTGTTTTTCTTTTTCATCCTTCTCATAATTTCCTCTAAAAGAAACTTTTCTCTGAGTTGATTCCAAGTAAGAAAACTCTTCCGACATTTCTTTATAACGTTTATATTCTATCAAAGCATTTACCAAATCCGTTCTTGGATCAATCTCATCACCCTTCTCATCAATTTCTTTAGGCAACAGCATTCTTACCTTTATCTGCATTAAAGTTGCAGCCATAAGCAGAAAATCACCGGCAACTTCTAAATCTAGTTGTTCAAGTAAATGAAGATAGTCTATAAACTCCTTTGTAATTCTGGAAATAGGAATATCATAAATATCTAATTCATCTCTTCTAATAAAAAAGAGAAGTAAATCTAATGGACCTTCAAAAGTATTTAATTTTATTTTATACAAAGTCAGCCTAAATTCATTACGGTTCTTACTTCATTCATTGTTTTTTCTGCGGTAACTTTTGCCCTTATTTCACCGTCGGCAATTATATCTTTTACCTTAGTTAGATCATTTTCATAAGTCTTTCTTGATTCAAGAATCGGAGCTAAAAATTCATTTATTTTTGCTGAGCATTTCATCTTACAATCAACACATCCAAGATCACCGGAGCGGCAGCCGGTTTCAATATCAGGCACTTCTTCATTATTAAACTTTTTGTGATAACTAAACACTAGACAAACTTCTGGTCTACCGGGATCATTGCGCCTAATTTTCTCAGGATCAGTTTTGGCTTTCTTCAATTTCTGCTCAACAATTTCCGGTTCATCGGATAACAAAATTGTATTATTTAGAGATTTGCTCATTTTGGCGTCACCATCAAGCCCGACTAAACGAGAAAACTTTGTTAATAGCGGTTTAGGTTCTCTGAACACAAATCCATATTGTTTGTTAAACTTTCGTGCAATTTCTCTTGTTATTTCAACATGCGGCACTTGATCTTCACCAACGGGAACAGCTTCACCTTTATATAACAATATATCTGCCGACTGTAAAATCGGATAGCCTAAATGTCCATATATAATATTTTCAATATTGAGATCACGGACTTGATCTTTCAATGTTGGATTTCTCTCAAGTCTTGCTTTTGTAACAAGCATAGAAAATATTAAAAATAACTCATTATGCTCTTTAATTTGGGATTGTCTAAAAAAGGGACTTTTAACCGGATCGAGTCCCACTGCAAGCCAATCAATTACCATTTCAATCGTGTTATCGTAAATACTTGATGTGTCTAAATTAGTTGTCAATACATGTAAATCTGCAATTAAATGATAACTTTCATATTCATTTTGAAGCTTAACCCAATTTTCCAAAGCGCCAACATAATGTCCTAGATGAAGTTTCCCAGTCGGACGCATACCACTTAAAATACGTTTTTTCCGTTCCATATAAATAATAAATTCTTAATAAATAGTTTAAACAAACTTAAAATTACAAAAAATAAAAGATTTTAATGAGGCATAAATAAAAAAATGTCTGATTGAATATATACTCAACCAGACATTAGGATAAGTTTGACAAATCTAGAAATAACTATTCAACCAATTTAGTTTCTTCAAAGTTGAAATTATCTTGTCTGCCGCCAACTTTGTTACCTATAATTCTAAATTTCCATTCACCATCAATTTTTGCTGGGACACCTCTATTCACAGGTATTCCTTCAAAATAGGTAGCATTAATAGGGAAAGGATATAAATCACCGTCAGGTGAAGTTGATTCTATCCTATTAAGGAATATATCTTGGTTGAATATAAAAGTAAATTCTAATCTATTTGAAGAGGTTACAGAATATGTTATAGTAACTTCAACTTCCGGAGTTATATCACGTAAAAAGATGGAACCCAAATTAGTTGTTTGACCACTTTCTACAGTTGCAGAAAACGTTGTATCAGCAAAATCTTCAAGTCTTAGAGTAATGTTATAATCTCCGGCTAATAAATTTTCTATTGTAAAAGGTGTCTGTCCTCCAACAAAATTGCTGTTTAAGAAAATATTTGCACCTTCCGGATCAGAACTAACAAATATATTTCCATTTTCAATAAAGTTAGCAATTATATTTCTGTCAGATTCGATTATAAATGAGTATTCCGCTTCATCTGAAACTTCAATTGAGTTTTCGGTCCAGTTAACAAATGAATATCCAAAGTTAGGAGTTGCTGATAAAGTTACATTTTCACCATGAGTATAAGAGCCTGCACCCTCAATACTTCCTACATCAGAAGGACTAGTACTCACCGAAACAACATATGTGTTAATTAAGAAATTGGCAACTAGATCTCTACTTCCGTTAATCGTAAAAGTATAATTTTGATCAGTTGAAACTTGGGTATCATTTTCAGTCCAGTTAACAAATGTATAACCAACAGCTGGAGTTGCTGTTACAGTTACCTCATCGCCAAAATCATAACCGCCGCTACCGTTTGTAGTACCGCCTTCTGCAGGGTTTGAACTGGTTGTAACTAAGTAGCTATTAATTGAAAAGTTTGCAACTAAATTCCTGTCTTCTGTAACAGTGAAGGAATAATTCATTTCATTATTAACAGGTGAACCATCTTCAGTCCAATTTACAAAAGTATAACCAGATGATGGAACA